>DATJFC010000210.1:0-11489 GCA_035495995.1 Holophagaceae bacterium | reverse complement strand
TTCGACGGGATAGATCGGCGACAGAGAAGAGCCGGCCAAGCAGTAAAGCCTGCGGGTGTAGGAGAGGCTCTCCCCATCCGCCAGCGCCGCCGCGGCGGGCAGGCTCCCCACCACGAGGCGGGAGGGAAACTTGGGGCGGTCCTGGTTCAGCGTCTCCTGCGGATCCGAAGCCACGAGGACCTGGTCCTCCTTCACCGGGAGGATGCCCAGCGACTGGTGGTCGTCCGTATCCGGCGCGGAGGGCTCCGCGCCCTGCAAGGCCACCATCGTCGCGCGGACGCTCGTGGCCATCGGCTGGGTGAAATCGCTGCCCGGGATGTCCAGGCCCCAGCTGGAGATGGAAGCGCCGCTCGCGTCCTGATTCGCAGGAATGACGAAACGGAGGCCGCCGCCGCGCTGATGCAGGTAGTCGCCCAGGCTCTGGATCGGAAGCGCGACCCCGCCGTTGTTGACGAGCTTGGTCTCCAGCGTGAAGAAGGTGTCGTGGGACCCGAGTGTGATCGTGTGGACGACGCTGACGCCCTTCACGCGCCCGTCCGAGTCCCAGGAGGCCCCCGCCAGTTTGTGGGACGGGTCGAGAAGGTACCCGCGCATGGTGAGGCCCACGATGTTGGTGGTGTTCGCCGTGGTGTAGCGGTCGAAGACCATCGGCAAGTCAGGGTCCTGGTTCACCACCGGCCCCAGCCGCTCAATGTTGTCCGTCGGAAGGGAGACGCGCTTGTAGGCCGTGTCCAGGGCCACGCCGCCGACATCCAGGATGGCGCCGCCGGAGGGGGCCCCGAACTGGCCTTTGGCCGAACCATAAGACGCCCCGTCCACCGCCATCTGGATGTAGTCGTTGCCCAGGTAGTAGTCGCCAGGGCCTGCGCTCGCCTTCATCCCCGCCACGCGGTCGCCGCCAGTGGCCGGAACCTGCTCCGCGACCGTCGTGGGCCGGGACTCGCCCGTGGCGCGGTAGCACCCGAGGCCTCCCGCCGCCAGAATCAGCGCCAGGGGGGCCATGCGGAAGACGCGGAGGCCGCGGGAAACAGAAGGATCGGGAGCAAGGCGCGGCTTCATCGGGTCTCTCGTCGTGGCTCCGCGTGGAGCGCGGGCGAAGGGTCTATCCTACCTGAGGATGCGCGGACTGGCTCTCAGGTTGCTTGGTAGGAAGGCCTTGTGGATCGGCCTCGGATTAGCCTTGCTTCTAGGCGGGGATCTGCTGTGGGCCCTGGGAAGGTTCCCATCGGCCGCCAAAGGCAGGGTGTTCGCTCAGGAGAACCTCCCGGCGGAGGGCTGCCCGGTCCTCGTGCTGGGCGCGGGCGTGTACGGAGACGGGGAGCCGACCGCCGTCCTGGAGGCTAGGCTGCGAGCCTCGCTTGATCTCTGGCGGGCCGGGAAGGTGCGCTGGTTTCTCGTCAGCGGCGATAACCGGACTCTGTCCTACAACGAGCCTCAGGCCATGCGGAAATGGCTCCTGAAACAAGGGGTGCCGCCCATCCTCATCGTCAACGATTACGCCGGGCGCCGGACCTACGACAGCCTGCGGCGGGCGCGGGATGTCTTCGGCCAGAGGAAGCTGGTCGTCGTCACTTCGGACTTCCACATGGCCCGTGCCCTCTTTCTCGCCCGGGCCCTCGGCATGGAGGCCTACGGGGTGCCCGCCTCATCCGCCGTTTCCGGCCCCTTCGCCCGGGCGCGGTTCTGGATCCGCGAGATCGGCGCCCGCCACTTGGCTTGGTGGGACAGCCGATTCCCCCCCTCGGACACCGTCCTCGGCCCGCGGGAACCGACTCCGGACGACCTCCTCGCCGTCCCGGCGAAGCCATGATCCTGATCCTCGCGGCGAAGCGCCTGCCTCAGGGGCGCTACCTCGGCGCGCTGGCAGGGCGCAGCGCCGCTGACCTCGGCCGCTGCGCGGTCGAAGGGATCCTCTCTGACCCGGCCCTTCCCCGCCCCGGGAAGGTGATCTGGGGCATGGCCCGCAGCCACGGCAACGGCATGAACCCCGCGCGCACCCTCGCGCTGCGGGCCGGCCTGCCCGCGGAAACAACGACGGCGCACACGATCAACATGGCCTGCGGCTCCAGCCTCCAGGCCCTCATCGAAGCCTGCCGCGCGCTGCAGGAGAGCGGCCATGGCCCTGTCCTGGCGGGCGGCAGCGAATCCATGTCCAACACGCCCCACCTCCTGCCGGGCCTCCATCGCGGCCTGCGCATGGGCCACCGAGAAGCACCTGATGTGATGTTCGCGGACGGCCTGCGCTGCCCCGTCACCGGGCTGCTCATGGGAGAGACCATCGAGCGGCTGGCGGCCAAGCGGGGCGTCGGACGCGACGAATCAGACGCCTGGGCCCTGCAGAGCCACCAGCGCGCCGCGGCGGCGGATTTCAGCTATGAACGGCTCCCGCAGCCTGACCTGGATCACGACGAGTGCGTCCGGAACGAAGCCAGCGCCGCCTCCCTCGCCCGCCTTGCCCCGGTGTTCGGAGGACAGGTGACCGCCGGGAACGCATCGGCGATCTCGGATGGCGCTGCCGCTCTTCTCGTCGCCCGCGAAAGCGGTGGCGGCGAGCCTCTGGCCCGCGTCCTGGGCTGGGCCGAAGCCGGCGTGGACCCTCTCGACATGGGCGAGGCGCCCGTCCCCGCGGTGCGGACCCTGCTCAAGGCCCAGGGACTCGCCGTCAACGACATCGCCCTGTGGGAGCTGAACGAGGCCTTCGCCGCCCAAGTGCTCGTCTGCCAGCGCCAGCTGGGGATCCCCGAAGACCGCCTCAACGCGGCTGGCGGCGGCATCGCCCTCGGGCATCCCATCGGCGCCAGCGGGGCCCGCATCGTGACGACCCTCATCCATCAGCTCCGCGCCCGGGGCGGCGGCCTCGGCGTGGCGACGCTGGGCATCGGCGGCGGACTGGGGCTGGCAGTCCTCCTGGAAGTCCTCCCCGCCTAAACCTTCCGGCCCCGCCATCCGTCTCCCTTGGGTGACGAGGTACCCTGGCCTCGGCTCTTTGCGCCCCCGGAAGGACTCCCATGACCGACGCCTCCCTGATCCAGCTGAAGGACATCACGAAGGTCTACCAGATGGGCGACATGGAAGTCCGCGCCCTGGACGGCGTGAGCCTCGACATCGGCCGCGGCGAATACGTCGCGATCATGGGCCCTTCGGGTTCCGGCAAATCCACGATGATGAACGTCATCGGCTGCCTGGACACGCCCAGCAACGGCTCCTATGTCCTCAACGGCAAGCAGGTGGAGACCATGTCGGACGACGACCTCGCCCAGATCCGCAACGAGGAGATCGGATTCGTCTTCCAGACCTTCAACCTGCTGGCCCGCACCACGGCGCTCCAGAATGTGGAGCTGCCCCTCATCTACGCCGGCGAGAAGCCCGAGGCGCGCCACGCGCGGGCGCAGAAGGCCCTCGAGAATGTCGGCCTCGGCACCCGCAGCGACCACATGCCCAACCAGCTCTCCGGCGGCCAGCGCCAGCGCGTGGCCATCGCGCGCGCTTTGGTGAACGACCCGAGCATCCTGCTGGCGGACGAGCCCACCGGCGCCCTCGATTCCAAGACGAGCGTGGAGATCATGGCGCTCTTCGAGGAGCTCTACCAGAAGGGCAACACCATCATCCTCGTCACGCACGAGGAGGACATCGCCCGCCACGCCCACCGCATCGTGAAGCTGCGCGACGGCAAGATCATCCACGACGAGCCCAACACGCCCATCACGAGCGCCGAGCACCTCGCGCACCTGGAAGTCCAGGCCTGAACAGGCTGGAGACTGGGGTCCGGGGGTCTGTGCGCGGGGCGGTCTGGAACGCCATCATGAATTGGCACTCCCGTCTCCAGCCTGTAGCCTAGAGGGATGCAGCGACTTGTGCAGGGCCTCCACCAGTTCCAGAGCCAGGTCTTCAGTTCCCACCGCGAGCTCTTCGAGCGCCTGGGGAAGGGCCAGGCACCGGAGACGCTCTTCATCACCTGCTCGGATTCGCGCATCGATCCGAACCTCATCACCCAGACGGGCCCCGGCGAGCTGTTCATCCTGCGCAATGTGGGCAACCTCGTGGCCCGCTATGACGAGCATGTGGGCTCCACGGCCGCCGCCATCGAGTTCGCGGTGTCGGCGCTGAAGGTGAAGGAGATCATCGTCTGCGGCCATTCCAACTGCGGCGCCATGCAGGCGGTGCTGGACCCCTCTGGCCTGGAAGGCATGCCGGCCATGAAGGCCTGGATGGCCCACGCCAAGGAGACCGGCAGGATCGTCCGCGAGAACTACGGCCACCTGGAGGGCGAGGCCCGCCTCACCGCCACGGTGGAGGAGAACGTCCTCGTGCAGCTGGAGAACCTGCGCACCCATCCCTCCGTCGCCACGGCCATGGAGAAGGGCGCCCTGCGGCTCCACGGCTGGGTCTACAAGATCCAGACCGGCGAGGTCTATGTCTATGACCCCGAGCAAGCCCAGTTCG
This sequence comes from Holophagaceae bacterium, assembly GCA_035495995.1. Classification (GTDB taxonomy): domain Bacteria; phylum Acidobacteriota; class Holophagae; order Holophagales; family Holophagaceae; genus JAFDVN01. Next base: position 7,046 of record DATJFC010000210.1, on the reverse strand, counting down.
TGCCGCTGACCGACGCGGGCGTCGCGCCGCTGGATGAAGCCCACCGTAGCAGCGATCTGAGCATCTGATCAGAGCTGGAGCCGGTCCAGCCGCTCCGGCCGGTCGCGCCAGCCGCTGTCCACTTTGACGAACAGCTCGAGCCGCACCGGGCGCTCCAGCAGCTTCTTCAGTTCGCGCTGGGCGCTCTGACGGATGTCAACCCGCATGAGGGCCGAGCTTGGCGCTGCATAGGCAGCGTCAAGCGACAAGCCCTCAGCGGGTTGATGCCAGCTCTTTGGGCGGGCAGCGCTTCAGAGCTGGAGCCGGTCCAGCCGCTCCGGCCGGTCCCGCCATCCGCTGTCGACCTTCACGAACAGCTCGAGCCGCACCGGGCGCTCCAGCAGCTTCTTCAGCTCGCGCTGGGCGCTTTGACGGATGTCCTTGATCATCTCGCCCGCGCGGCCCAGCAGGATGCGGCGGTGGTTGTCTTTCTCCACGAGGATGAGGCCCGCGATGAAGACGCCGCTCTCGTCCAGGTCCTCAGGGAAATCCTGCTGGCCGGATTCGATCCAGCGCTCGATCTCCACGGCCACGCCGTGCGGCACTTCCTCGCGGGTCTTGCGGAGCACCTTCTCCCGGATGAACTCGGCGGCGAGACCGCGCTCGGTCTGGTCCGTGTAGGTGTCCTCGCCGAACTGCCACGGGCCCTCGGGCGCGTCGCGCTCCAGCAGCGCCCACAGCGGCTCCAGGTTCTGCCCCAGCTTGGCTCCGATGGGCACGATCTCGCGGAATTCCAGCAGGTCCTTGTAACGCGCTACCGTCTCCAGGAGGCGGCTCTTGCTGAGGAGATCGAGTTTGTTCAGCAGCAGATAGACGGGCCGGCCCAGGGAGGCCAGCCGCTTGGCGAAGCCCCGCTCCCCTTCGCCCAGGAAGCCATCCGCGTCCACCACCCAGAGGAGGATGTCAGCTTCGGCCAGCGCCGCGTCCACATGCCCCATCATCCGCTCGTTGAGGGCGTGCTGGGGCTTGTGGATGCCCGGCGTGTCGAGGAAGGCCAGCTGCACGGGTCCGCGTTCCGCCACGCCCAGCACGCGGGTGCGCGTGGTCTGGGGCGTCTGGCTCGTCGCCGCCAGGCGCTGGCCCAGCAACGAATTCAGGAGCGTGGACTTCCCCGCGTTGGGGAGCCCCACGATGGCGACGGTGGCGAACTTCTTCATTGGGACGCTCGGCTTTCGGCTTTCGGCTTTTGCTGAGCTCGATCTTCGAGCAGCTTGGCCTCGACTGGCAGGGGGGCATGCAGACACCAGCGAGAGCCCAGACCCGAAAGCCCGAAGCCCGCATCACCCACGGTGGATGCCGCGCTTGGAATCGCGGATGAAGCGCAGGAGATAGGCCACCTCGGGCACAGCCCCGAACTCCTTCTCGCAGCGGTTCAGGGCCTCCTCCCGGAGCAGGTCGCTCTGGAAGAGCAGCCGGTGGGCCTTCTTCAGCGCGTCGATGGACTCGGGCGAGAAGCCCTTCCGCTGGAGGCCGAGGGTGTTCACGCCGTAGCTCTTCGTCTCCCGGGCTCCGACGGTCTTCATGAAGGGCAGCACGTCCTGCGTCGCCACCGTGAAGCCGCCCATGAAGGCGTGGTCGCCCACCCGGCAGAACTGGTGCACCGCGGAGAAGGCGCCGATGTTGCAGCCCGATCCGACCTCCACGTGCCCCGCCAAGGTGGCGGCGTTGGCCAGGATGTTCTTGTCGCCCACGATGCAGTCGTGCGCGACATGGGCGCCGGCCATGAGGAAGTTGTCATCGCCGAGCTTCGTGAGGCCGCCGCCGTGCTCCGTGCCCCGGTGCACCGTCGTGTTCTCGCGGAACACATTGCGGTCCCCGGTGACGAGCCGCGTGGGCGCGCCTTTGAACTTGAGGTCCTGGGGCTCGAGGCCCACGGCCGTGTGCGGGAAGAGCACGCACTCCGCGCCGATCTCGGTGTGCGGACCGACCACGGCGTGGCTCTTCAGGACCGTGCCCGCGCCGATGCGGCTGGGCCCTTCCACGACGCAGAAGGGGCCGATGACGGCGCCTTCGCCCAGCTCCACATCCTTGGCGACGACGGAGGACGGGTGGACCGCCACGCTCACTGGGCCTCCGAATCGCTGAGGTCCTGAAGCATGGACATGAATTCGGCCTCGGCCACCTTCTGGCCGTCCACGAAGGCTTCGCCCCGCAGCTTGCAGATGCGGCCCTTGAAGCTGAGGATCTTGACCTCCATCACCATCTGGTCGCCGGGCACCACGGGCCGGCGGAATTTCACGCCGTCGATGGCCATGAAGTAGATGACCTTCTTCGACAGGTCCTCGAACTCCTGCATGACGAGGCACCCGCCGCATTGGGCCATGGCCTCCACGATCATCACGCCGGGGAAGACGGGGCGCTTGGGGAAGTGCCCCTGGAAGATCTGCTCGTTGTAGGTGATGTTCTTGAGCCCCCGGATCCACTGCTGCGGCTCGTAGTCGAGCACCCGATCCACGAGGAGGATCGGGTAGCGGTGCGGGAGCAGGCCCATGATGGCCTGGATGTCGAGGGTGCGCGGCGCGCGCTCGGCGTCGGACATGGTTTCTCCCGAAGCCCTCATTCTCTCATAGGGCCGTAGCCGCGCCAGGCTTCATTTCCCCAGCGTCCGCTCGAAGACCTTGGCCTCGATGAAAAGCGCGAGCAGCGGCTGGTCCAGATGCCCGTGCTTGGCCTCCTCGCCCAGGATGTCCAGGCTCTTCTCCAGCGGCACGGCGCCTTTGTACGGCCGGTCCCGCGCCGTGAGGGCGTCGAACACATCGGCGATGGCCATGGCCCGGCTCTGGACCGGGATCTTGTCGCCGCCGAGCTTGCGCGGATAGCCCGTGCCCGTCATGCGCTCATGGTGGGCGTAGGCGATCTCCGGCACGCCTTTCAGGTCGCCGGTCCAAGGGATCTGGCTGAGGAAGCGGAAAGTGTGGGTCACATGGCTCTCGATCTCGAGCCGCTCGGATTCCGAAAGGCTGCCGCGCCGGATGCGCAGCGCGGAAAGGTCCGGCCCCTCCAGCACGGGCTGCCGCGCGCCGCTCCAGTGCACGAAGTCCATGGCGGACACCAGGCCCAGGCCGTCAGCCACTTCCTGGTCCAGCACCGTGGGCTCGTTGCTCTGGCGGATGAGGGCGATGAGCCGTTCCGCCTCGGCCTCCCGGTCGCGGACGCGGGCCTCCCAGGCCGCGGGATCGTAAGGTTCCCCGCCCTTCCAGGCCTCGGCGAGCATCGCGAGCGCCTCCTCGACCCCGCGCTGGCGAAGGCGCTGCAGGACGATCTCCAGCTTCTCCGGCTCCAGCTTCTTAGCCTTCACGAGCACCTGCTCGCGGACGCCGACCTTGCCGAAGTCGTGGAGGAGGCTCGCGTAGCGGATCTCCTGGAGCTGGTGGTCGCTGAAGTGGAGGTCTGCGTAGATGCCGTGGCCGACGGCGTTCACCGCCTCCGCCAGCCCCATCGTGAGGTCCGCGACGCGGCCCGAATGGCCGGAGGTGACCGGGTCCCGGGACTCGATGGCGGTCACGGAGGCGTTCACGAAGCCCTCGAAGAGATCCTCGATCTCGGCGCGCAGCTTGGCGTTCTTCACCGAGACGCCCGCCTGCCCGGCGAGGCTTTCCGCCATCGCCTGGTGGGTGGGCAGGAAGGGCAGCACCACCTCCCCTTCCGCCGTGCGCACGACTCGATTGATGAGCTGGAGCACGCCCAGCATCCCGCCGCGCGCGTCGCGCATGGGCACCACGAGCATGGAGACGGTGCGGTAGCGGGCCTGCCGGTCGAAGGCGTCGCTGAAGTGGTACGGCGCTTCCGGCGGAAGCTTGTAGACGTCCTCCAGGTTGAGGCTGTCTCCCGTGGCCGCGACGAACCCCGCCAGGGTGCCTTTGGTGATGGGCATGCGGAAGCGGTGGTAGGGCAGGCTCACTTTGGAGTTCTGGGTGTGGGCGAAGACCAGTTCCTCCTGGCCCTCCGCGCCCTCGACGAGGTAGAGGCTGCCGGCCTCCGCGTCCAGCAGCTCCCTGGCCGAAGTGAGGATGAGGTTGAGCAGCCTGTCCAGATTCTGCTCGGACGCCAGGGCGCGGCCGACCTCGCTGAGCCGCTCCATGTCGCGCTGGTCCAGGCGCCGCTCCCAGCCCGCTTCCACGAGCGCCGCCGCGGCATCGACCCCCGGCCAGGCCCTGCAGCCCGCCAGGCGCCCCCGCCCGCGCGCGCCAATGACCACGTCCGCGTCCCCGCCGTCCGCCCAGTCGATGTGGCTCCCCACCTCCTCCCGCAGGCCGGCCACGAGGCTGCTACGGTGCTCAGGAGGGACCGCCACGGTGAGACGCACAGGAAACTCCGCTGGGAGGAATCGGGGACAAGCATACCGGAAGGCGCCAGCTCCGACGGCGCCCTGGCGCGGGACCGTGGAGCGGCTCGCCTGGGGAGGTCGCGGGCTCGCCCGCGCGGAGGACGGCCGCGTGATCCTGCTGGAGGCGCCGCTCGCCCTCTTTCCGGGCGAGGAAGTCGAGGCGGATCTGCGCTGGAAGACGGGCCACGCTGAAGGCGAAGTGAGCGCCTGGGTCACCCGCGATCCGCGCCGCGCGCCGCCCGCTTGCCCTGTGGCGGAAGTCTGCGGCGGCTGCTCGTTGTGGGGCGCCGGGGAAGAGGCCTCCGGCCTCAAGCGCCAGATGGTGGCGGACCTCTTCCGGCGGCAGCTGGGACGCGAGGATTTCGAATGGCGTCCGGCGCCGCCTTACGCGCGACGGGCGCGCATCCAGCTCCATTGGGACGGGCAGCGGCTGGGCTTCCATCGCCGCCGCAGCCACGAGATCGTCGCCATCCAGGCCTGCCCCGCGGCCGAGGACGCGCTCTCGGCGGCCATCGCCCCCCTGCGCGAGGCGCTTGCTTCCGGCGCCCTGCCCTCGCGGCCCGGGCGGTGGGAGCTGGCGACGGGAACGCCGTCCGGCGAAGTGCGGGCCTCCTGCGAAGCCGGCGTCTGGAGCCTGGAAAGCGCGGGCTGGCGCAAGGACGGCTCGCCGCTGAGGCATCAGCTCGCCGGCGCCGCGCTGCGGCAGCCCGCGGGGGGATTCTTCCAGGTGAGCCCCACCTGGGCCGCGCAGGCCTTCGGCTCCCTGCTGGAAGCCTGGGGCGTGAGCGGCTCCACCCTCTTCGACCTCTACGGCGGCGTCGGGCTCTTCAGCGCCCTGCTGCGGGAACGGTTCCGGCGCTTCGTGCTCGTGGAAAGCGGCGAGGCCGCGGTGGAGGCGGCCCGCATGAACTTCGCGGATCTCGGTCTCGACTCCGAATGCACGGTGGCGGATGTGGGCGCGTGGCTCCCGGAAGGGCTGGGCGGGCCGGAGGATGTGGTCCTGCTCGACCCGCCCCGCACGGGGCTCGCGCCTGAGGCGGCCGACAAGCTCCTCACCGCGGGCGCCCGCTGCCTGGTACTCGTGGGCTGCGATGGCGCGGCCTTCTGCCGGGACCTCAAGCGCCTCGGCTCCACCTGGAAGGTCGAGCGCCTCGCGGCGCTGGACCTGTTCCCGATGACGCCGCACATCGAGGCCGTGGCGCTGCTGTCCCGGGCATGAGAAGGGCGCCTCGCGGCGCCCTTCTCAGCATGTCTCGCCTGGAACCGGATCAGGCTTCCTTCTTCAGGGTGATGGGGATCTTCAGGTCGTAAACGCGGTCCTTCAGATCCTCGCCCTTCTCTTTGCGTACCTGGACGCCGGCGTCGCGGATGGTGTCCAGCGCGCTGACGGCGGCCTGGAAGGCGGCGTCGCCGTCCACCTTCAGGATCACCTTGCGGTCGTCGATGCGCATCAGCTTGATGGCGTCGTAGACCTTCTCGCGCATGGCCTTCAGGTCGACCTTGTCCTGCTGGAGCAGGTAGGTCCCGTCCTTCTGGACGGTCACGACCACCACCATGGGCGGGTTCGGATCCGGCGGCGTCACCTTCACTTCGGGCGGGATGACGGGATTCGCCTTGGTGAGGCCGGGCACCATCACGATGAAGACGATGAGCAGCACGAGCACGATGTCGATGAGGGGAGTCACATTGATGTCGGACTTCGACTGGGACTTCCGCTCGGCCAGCTTGGCTTTCCGCTTGAGGTTGCGCATCAGTTGGCCCCCTCAGGCTTCTTGTCCTCGCCGGTGACGATGGAGGCTTCCACGGCGCCGTTCTTGCGGGCGATCTGGAAGAGCTGGTCCACCACCTTGTAGGGGAGGCGGGAATCCGCTTTCACGAAGACCCGCTTGTCCACCAGATTCGAGACGTTCGCGTTGATCACGGCGCCGAGCTTGTCCGCGGAATCAGGCCTGGTGATGTCGAAGACCTTCTCGTCGTTTCCGGTGGAGGCCGTCTGCGTGACGCTCACCTTGCCGGGCGCGACATACTTCCCGTCCTCGTCGGTCTGAGCCGCGAAGATGAGGGTCATGTACTTCTCTGAGCTCGGCTCCACCTTGGGGGTGTGCTTCGCGAGGGGCAGCTTCACGCTGTTGTTCACCGCGGGCGTGATCACGATGAAGATGATCAGCAGGACCAGCACGATGTCCACGAGGGGCGTCACGTTGATGTCCGCCTTGACCCCGCCCTTATGGCCGCCTACATCCATACCCATAGGCTTCTCCTTTAGAAGGGCGGAAGGGGGCGCGAAGCCCCCTTCCGGAGGTTGGGATCAGGCCTGGCTCTCGCGGCGGATGAACTCGTCGATCATCTGGGAGGCGGCGTTGTTGATGTTGGTGACGACCATGTCCTGCTTGTTGACCAGGATGTTGTAGAAGGCCACGGCGGGGATGGCGACGATCAGGCCGAGGGCGGTGGTGCCGAGGGCCTCGCCGATGGAGCCGGCCAGCGCGTTGATGTCGCCAGCGCCCTTCTCCTTCAGGTCGGCGAAGACCTTGATGATGCCGGCCACGGTGCCCAGCAGGCCGATGAAGGGCGAGAGGGCGCCGATGGAGGCCAGGATGCTCATGCCCTTCTTCAGCAGCTCCGTCACCTCGGCGGTGCCGCGCTCGATGGCGCGCTCCACGGGCTGGATCACGTCATG
>DATJFC010000209.1:0-10531 GCA_035495995.1 Holophagaceae bacterium | reverse complement strand
GATCGAGGCGGCCGCCGGGCTCGCCCACCCGGCTCTCCGGCGCATCGTGCGCTCCCGGGCTGGTGCCTTCCTGGATTTCGCCTAGAATCCTGCTCATCGCCATGAGCATGCGCCCGGAGGATCCGAAGCGAGACCCGTCCCGCGCGGCGGAAGGCGCAGGCGCGGATCCGGAGCCTGCGAGCGGCTCGGATTTCCAGGAGCTCTTCGACCGGCTGCCGGACCCTGCGTGGATCTACGACAAGGACACCAAGGCGATCCTGGCGGTGAACGAGCCTGCCTGCCGCCGCTACGGATGGAGCCGGGAGGAATTCCTCGCCATGTCCATGGCGGACATCCGGCCGCCCGAAGAGCGCCAGCGCTTCCTCGCCCTCGTGGCCACCTTCCCGCCGGTCCGTGAGCTGCGGGGGGAATCCCGCCACTGGACCAAGGACGGGAGCGATTTCCTGGTGGATGTGGATGCCAGGGACATCCATTTCCGGGGCAGGCCCTGCCGCTTCGTCTCCGCCCGGGACGCCTTCGAGCGCAAGATGGCCTGGATCGCGCTCCAGGAGACCCAGGACACCTACAGCGGGCTCGTGGAGAACCTCGCGGAAGGCGTCGCCATCCTGGACGAGGAGGCCCGCTTCATCTACGTCAACGCGGCCTGCGGCCAGATTTTCGGCTTGCCCCCGGACAGCCTGCTGGGCCGCACCACCCTCGACTTCATCGCCCCCGAGGCGAGGGAGCGCCACGCGGAGGAGCTGAGGCAGCGGGCCAGCGGCGAGAAGGGGTCCTACGAGATCGAGGTCCTCCGCTCCAGCGGGGAGCGGCGCTGGCTGGCCATCCGCGCAGCGCCGCGCCGGGACTCCTCGGGACGCTTCGCGGGGACGGTGGCGAGCTTCTTCGACATCACCGACCATCGGCTGGCCCTGGAAGCGCACCGCCAGATCGAGGCCCGCTTCCGCCGTCTCGTGGAGATGCTCCCCCAGGGGCTCGTCACCTACCAGGAAGGCCGCATCACCTACGCCAATCCCGCCGCCACCGCCATCACGCGCACGGACCCGGGCACGGTGCTGGGCAGGCCCATCGCCGACTTCGTGCATCCCTCGGAACGGACCACCCTGATGGGCCGGTACCTCCGCATCGTGCGCGGGGAGGACATGCCGCCCCACGACTACACCTTCATGCGCGGCGACGGCAGCGGAGTCCAGGTCGAGGCCTACGGCAAGATCCTGGAACCGGGCGAGAAGCCCGTGCTCGTCTCGGTGTTCACGGACCTCACGAGGCGCCTCGAGATGGAGCGGGCGCTCCGCGAGCAGGAGCAGCTCCTGCGCCTGGTCAGCGACCACACCAGGCAGCTGATCTACGATTACGCGATCGATGCCGGGGCGGTCCGGTGGATCGGCCCCATGCAGGAGATGCTAGGGCTGGAAAGCGCCCTGCCCCCCGACGCGCAGGAGTGGGGCCGCCGCCTCCACCCCGAGGATCTGCCCCGGGTCGGGGCCCGGTTCCGGGAGGGGCTCGAGGGCCTCCACGCCGTCATCCTCGAGTACCGGGTCCGCCGGGAGGACGGCGCCTACATCCCGGTGGAGGACCATGGCGTGTTCCTGCCAGGCCCGGACGGCCGGGCCGCGCGCATGATCGGGACCATCCGCGACATCAGCGACCGGTACGCGTCCGAGCAGGCCCTGCGCGACAGCGAAGAGCGCTACCGCTCCGTCATCGAGCAGGCCCAGGAGATGATCTTCATCGTGGACCTGGAGACGCGGGCCATCACCGAGACCAACCGCTCCTTCCACGACACCCTCGGCTACCCGGCCGCCGACATGGGCCATCTCACGCTCTACGACCTCGTGGACGCGGACCGCGCCTCCGTGGACCGCAACATCGGCATCATCCAGCGGCAGGGCAGCCAGGCCATCGGGCGCAGGCGCTACCGCCGCGCGGACGGCGGCCTGCGGGATGTCGAGGTGACGGGCTCCATCTGCCGCGCCGGCGGCCAGGAATTCATGGTGGTGCTCGCCCGGGACATCACGGCGCGCCTGGCCAGCGAGATGGCCATGCAGCAGTCCCAGAAGCTGGAGAGCCTCGGCGTGCTGGCGGGCGGCATCGCCCACGACTTCAACAACCTGCTGACGGCGATGATGGGCAACCTCAGCCTGGCCCAGCTCCGGAGCCACCCCTCCTCGCCGGGCTGGCCCTACCTGGACGCGCTGGAGAAGAGCCTCCACCGCGCGGCCGACCTGACGCGCCAGATGCTGGCCTATTCGGGCAAGGGCCGCTTCGTCACCAAGGTCCTGGACCTGAACCAGGTGGTGGAGGAGATGACCCACCTCCTTTCGGTGAGCATCTCCAAGCGGGTCGCGCTGCGGTTCGACCTGGAGAAGGACCTGCCCCCCTTCGAGGCCGACCCCGCGCAGCTCCAGCAAGTCGTGATGAACCTCGTCACCAACGCCTCCGACGCCATCGGCGACCAGGAGGGCGCCATCCGCGTCGCCACCGGCCTGGTGGAACTCGGCGCCGAGCAGATCCAGCGGGACTTCCCGGCCCAGGCCGTGGACCCCGGGCCGCACCTGATGCTGGAAGTGGCGGACACCGGGTGCGGCATGAGCCCCGAGACCCAGCTGCGGATCTTCGAGCCTTTCTTCACGACCAAGGCCGCGGGGCGGGGGCTGGGCCTCTCCGCCATGCTCGGGATCCTGAAAGGGCATCGCGCGGGGCTCCGCATCCAGAGCGCCCCCGGTCAGGGCACCACCATCCGCATCTTCCTCCCGGCCAGGAGCGGGCTCCGCGCGGAAGAGCCCTCCCAGGCCGCGCCCTTGACGCTGCGGCCCGCGGGCGCCGTCCTCGTGGTGGACGACGAGCCCGAGATCCGCATGGGCGCGGCGGAGATCTTCAAGATCCTCGGCTTCCCGGCCGTGCTCGAAGCCGCCGACGGCGAGGAGGCGGTGGAGATCTTCAAGGCCCGCGGCAGCGAGATCTCGCTCGTCTTCATGGACCTCACCATGCCGCGCATGAACGGCCGCGACGCCTTCCGCGCGCTGCGGGCCTTGGACCCGGGCGTCCGCGTGATCCTCACCTCGGGCTACAACGAGGAGGCGGTGGCGGATGAAGATGACCGCCCCACCGCCTTCCTCCAGAAGCCCTACCGGATGCGGCAGTTGCGGGACACCGTCATGGCGGCCCTGCAGGACGGCGGATAGGTGGCCCTAAGCTGGAAGGGTGAGCCGGTCCTCCCGCCTTCCCGTGAACTCCGCGCCGAACGCCTTGAGCGCGGCCTTGGCGAGGCTGCGCGCGGCCGGAAGGCCCATCCTGGACCTCACCGTCTCCAATCCGGCGGCCTGCGGATTCGACTACCCCGAAGCGGAGATCCGGGCGGCCCTGGGCGGGGCCGGCACCTTGCGCCATGAACCGGACCCCCGCGGCGCCCTCTCCGCCCGGGAAGCGGTCGCCCGCCATCACGGCCGGGGTCTTTGCGCGGCGGACCTGCTGCTCACCGCCTCCACTTCGGAGGCCTACGCTCTGCTCTTCAAGCTGCTCGGCGATCCGGGCGACGAGGTGCTGGTGCCAAGCCCCAGCTATCCGCTCTTCGAATGGCTGGCGAGGCTGGAAGGCCTCCGGGCCGTCCCCGCGCCGGCCTGGTTCCACGAGCGGTGGAGCCTCGACGTGGGCGCCCTCGACGCGGCTTGCACGCCGCGCACGCGCGCGGTCTGCGTCGTGAATCCCAACAACCCCACCGGCCAGTTCCTGTCCAGGGCCGAGTGGCGCATGCTCACGGAGTTCTGCGCGCGGAAAGGACTGGCCCTCATCGTCGACGAGGTCTTCGCGGATTTCCCGCTGGAGCCGGAAGCGGACCACCTCCCGACCGCGCTGGAAGACCCCGGACCGCCCTGCCTCCTCTTCGTGCTGTCGGGCCTCAGCAAGGCCGCCCTGCTTCCCCAGGTGAAGCTCGGCTGGATCGCGGCGCGCGGCCCCGGAGCCGCTCCCGCGCTGGAGGATCTGGAATTCATCGCCGATCAGTACTTGAGCGTGAGCGCGCCCGCGCAAGTGGCCGCGCCCGCGCTCCTGCGCCTCGCCCCGGAGCTCCGCGCCCAGGCCCTCGCGAGGGCGAAGGGCAATCTGGCCGCGCTCGACGCGTGGCTTCCGGCCTGCCCGGGCTGCTCCCGCCTGCCCGTCGGCGGCGGGTGGTCGGTCCTGCTGCGCAGGCCCGCGCTGGAAGACGACGGCTCCTTCGCGCTCCGCCTCCTGGAACGGGAGGGCGTCCTCGCGCACCCGGGCCATTACTTCGACCTGCCGGCGGAAGGATTCCTGGTCCTGAGCCTCCTCGCGCCCGCCACGACTTTTGGCGCGGGGCTGGCAGGCCTGTCCCGGTCCCTCGCAAGCCGTTAAGGTGGAATGACCTTTGCCGCGCATGAAACTGAACCAGTCCCTCCTCCTCCGGGCCGCCGCGGCGGGGATTATCTACGCGCTGTTGGACCTGCTCAGCGTGTACCCGTCCTTGTTGATCCCCTTCAAGCTGGAGGCGATCTGGCTGCCCAGCGGCTTCCTCTTCGCCGTGATGATGCGGTCGCCGAGGCGCCACTGGCCCGCATTGCTCGCGGCCTCGGCCCTGGCCGGCTTCTCCGTGAACCTGGCGCAGGGCTGGAGCCCGCTCCCCGCCCTCGCCTTCTGCGCCACGAACCCGCTTGAGGTGATCCTCGGCGCCTGGGTCGCGCGCCTCCTGCTCAAGGGCCGGGAGATGGATCTGAGCCGCATCCAGGACGCGCTGATCCTGGGCCTCGCGGGCCTGTTGAACGGGATGGTGGTCGGCCCGGCCGCCATGCTCGCGGCGGGCGCCGCAGGCGTGCCGCTGGAGGCCCCCTTCATCGGCGCGGTCTGGTCCGGCTCCGTGCTCCTCAGCCACCTGTTCATCGCGCCCCTGATCCTCGCCTGGCCCGGTTCCGGGACCCGGCGGAACCGCATCCTCGCCGAGAGCCTCATCTGGATGGCGGCCGGGGCGGCCCTCACGCGGTGGGGCCTCCATGGCGGCGCCCAGGGAGGCGTGGCGGGCCTGCTGATGTTCCTGCCCTTCCCGCTCCTCATCGGGGCCGCCCTCCGCACGGGGCCCTTCGGCGTCTGCCTGTCCATGGCGGCGGTCTCCTTCACCGCGCTCATTGAGGCGGCCCACGGCCACAACCCCTTGCCGGTGCAGGGGCTGAGCCCGGACCTGATGATGGTGTGGATCCAGCTCTTCCTCGCCACCGAGGCCGTCTCCCTCCTCATCCTCGCTTGCGCCGCCGAAGCCCAGCGGAGCGCCCAGGGCTCGTTGCTGGAGAGCGAATCCCGCTACCGCAGCCTGGTGGAGCAGTTCCCGGACGCCATCATCCTCCGGGAAGGCGCCTTCATCCGCTACGCGAACCCCGCCGCGGTGGCCCTCTTCGGCGCCTCCGGCCCTCCGGACCTCGAAGGCAAGGCCATGCGCGAGTTCCTGCAGCGTCCGGAACCCAGCAGCGACGACCACACCCTGTCCGGCATCCACCGCTACCGGCCCTCGCTGAGGGACCGCGTGCTGAAGACCGTCGATGGCCGCGAAGTGCCGGTGGAGGTGACGGACATCCGGATCGCCCTCGCCGGGCAGCGCCCCCTGACGCTCGACGTGTTCCGGGACCTTTCGTTGCGCCGCGCCACGGAAGCCGCCCTCAGGCGCTCCGAGCAGGACTTCCAGCGCTTCTTCGACATGGCGCCCATCCCTCTGGCCCTGTCGACGGCGAGGGAAGGCCGCATCCTCCGGTCCAACGCGCACGCCACCGCGCTCTTCGAACTGGAAGGCGGGCAGATCGAGGAGCTCCGCACCGCCGACTTCTACGCGCGCCAGGAGGAGCGGGACCGGATCCTGTCGGAGCTGCGGGCGAAGGGCAGCCTGGACGGCCAGGAGATCGACATGCTCACCCGCAAGGGGCGCCTGCGCCGCGTGATCACCTCCGCGGCCCTCGTGACCTACCAGGGCGAGGAGGCCATCCTCACAGGCTTCATGGACCTCACGCTGCGGCTCAAGACCGAGGAGGCCCTGCGCCAGGCCCAGAAACTGGAGAGCCTGGGCCTCATGGCCGGGGGCGTCGCCCACGACTTCAACAACCTCCTCACGGCGCTCATCGGCAACCTGGACCTGGCCCGCATGTCCCATCCGGATCCCGGCGCCGCCGCTCCGTTCCTCGACGCCATGGGCGCCACGCTGCGGCGCGCCAGCGACCTGGCGCGCCAGATGCTCGCCTACGCGGGCCAGGCGCGGGTGGAGATCCGCCCGGTGGACCTGAACGCCTCCGCCCGCGAGCTGGCCGGGCTCATGTCCGCGTCCATGTCCAAGAAGATCGAGCTGCGCTTCGAACTGGCCGAGGACCTGCCGCTCGTGGAAGGCGACCCCGTCCAGCTGCAGCAAGTGCTCCTCAACCTCATCACCAACGCCGCGGACGCCATCGGCGACCGGGAGGGGGCCATCACGGTCTCCAGCCGGATCGATGGCAGCGGCCCGGAAGGCGAGCCCGGCGCGCACGCCGTGGTCCTGGAGGTGCGCGACACGGGCGCGGGCATGAGCCCCCAGGTGAAGGCGCGCATCTTCGACCCTTTCTTCACCACCAAGGCTTCTGGGCGCGGGCTGGGCCTCTCGGCCCTGCTCGGCATCCTGAAGGCGCACCGCGCCGCCGTCCACGTGGAGAGCGAGCCCGGCGCGGGCACCCGCTTCACCCTCCGCTTCCCCGTGCCCGAGAAGGCCGTGGCGGAGGACCCGCGCATCGCGACGGGCGCCTTCTTCGTGCAGGCGATGGGCGGGCGCGTGCTGCTCGTGGACGACGAGGCGGAGATCCGCATCACGGCAGGCTCCCAGCTCCAGCGGATGGGGTTCGAGGTGATCGAGGCCTCGGACGGCCGGGAGGCCCTCAGCCAGGTCGACCGCCACGGCGACGACCTCATCTTCGTGATCCTCGACCTCTCCATGCCCCGCATGGACGGCGCCGAGGCGCTCTCCCGCATCCGCGAGCGTCATCCGGACCTGCGCGTCATCCTCAGCAGCGGCTTCGACCCGAAGCAGCGCACGCCTGAGCTGCTCCAGCAGCCCAACACCTGGTTCCTGCCCAAGCCCTACCGGCTGAGCGAACTTCGCAGGATGGTCAGCGAGGTGCTCGGCTCCTCGACCGCGCGCTGATCACCAGCGCTCCGAGTCCGACCTGGGCGCCAGAGGCCAGGGATCCGAGGCGAGGCCGTTCACGCTCGTTCCGCCCTGCATGACGTGCTTCGTGTTCGGCAGGAATCCGTAGGGGAAGACCGGCGCGGGAGCTGAGGCCTCGTCCAGCCTCGCGGCCTGCGCGGGCGTGAGGGCTACGTCCAGGGCGCGGATATTCGCCTCCAGCTGCGACATGGTGCGGGCGCCCAGGATCGGCGAGGCCACGCCCGGCCGGGCAAGCACCCAGGCCAGCGCGACCTCCGCCATGCCGGCGCCCTGCTCCGCCGCCACCGCCTCCAGCGCGTCGAGGATGCGGAAGGTGCCCTCGCTGAGGTAGCGCGAGTCGGGCTTGTGCCGGCCCTCGCCTTCCGGGTGCTTGTTCCGCCCGTACTTGCCCGAGAGCAATCCGCCCTTCAACGGGGACCAGGGCGTGACGCCGAGGCTGAAGGCCTTCGCCATGGGCAGCAGGTCGTGCTCCACGGTGCGCTCCATCAGCGAATGCTCGATCTGCAGCGCGACGAGCGGCGTCCAGTCCTTGAGCCGCGCGAGCATCTGCGCCTCCACCACGCGCCAGGCGGGCGTGTCGGAGAAGCCCAGGTAGCGCACCTTGCCCGCGCGCACCGCGTCGTCCAGCGCGCGCATGGTCTCGTCCATGGGCGTGTGCGGATCGTTGAAGTGCATCCAGTAGAGGTCCACGAAATCCGTGCGCAGGCGGCGCAGGCTCTCGTCGAGGTTCTGGAGGATGGACTTGCGCGAAGCGCCGCCGGCGTTGGGGTCGCCGCTGCGGAGGCTGCCGCAGAATTTCGTGGCCAGCACCCAGCGGTCGCGGCCCCCGCGGGCCTTGAGATAGCCGCCGATGATGGCCTCGGAATGCCCCTTGGTGTAGATGTTCGCCGTGTCGATGAAGTTGCCGCCCAGCTCCGCGTAGCGGTCCATCATGCGGGCGCTCTCGGCCTCGTCCGCCCCCCAGCCCCAGTCCGTGCCGAAAGTCATGGCGCCCAGGCAGAGCGGGCTCACGCGAAGCCCGGAGCGGCCCAGGGTGCGGTAGTCGGCGAGCGTGGCCATGGGGTCCTCCCGGATCCCTAACCTACCCCATCACCCGCCCCAGACCTCCGCGAAATCCGGTTCGCGCTCGTCCGGGTTCGCCTCCCGGATGGCGCGGAAGCGGTCCAGGTGCGCGTCGAAGAGCGAGAAGAGGTCCGGGTCCAGGTGGGATCCGGAGCGCTTGCGCATGAACTCCATGGCCAGCTCCTCGGGCCAGGGGTCCTTGTAGTGGCGCTTGTGCACGAGGGCGTCGTAGACGTCCACGATGGCGGTGATGCGGGCCTCGACGGGGATGCGCTCGCCGGAGATGCCGTTGGGATAGCCCGTGCCGTCCCACTTCTCGTGGTGGCAGGCGGCGATGCGCGCGCCCATCTGGATGAAGGACACGCTGGAGCCCTTGAGGATGGCCGCGCCCTTCAGCGTGTGCTGGCGCATGACGACCCACTCCTGCTCGGTGAGGTCGCCCGGCTTCAGGAGGACCGAATCCGGGACGCCGATCTTGCCGATGTCGTGCAAGGGCGCCGCGGCGCGGATGCAGTCCACCTGCTCCTCGTCCCAGCCCAGCAGGCGCCCCATCTCCGCGGAGTAGAGCCCGATGCGGCGCACATGGGAGCCCGTCTCGAAATCGCGGTACTCGCAGGCGGAAAGCAGGCGCAGCGCCACTTCCTCGCGGCTGGAGCGGATCTCCTCGGTCTGCTCGCGCACCTTGCGGGCCAGCACCTTCTCCCGGTCCCGGAACTCGATCTCCAGTCGTCGGCGGCGCAAGGCGCTGTTCACCTGCACCAAGATGTCCCGGGGCTGGAAGGGTTTCACCACGTAGCCGAAGGCGCCGTGCTGGATGCAATCGATGGCGAGGCTCGTGTCGTCCATCGCCGTCACCATGACGAAGGCCAGATCCGGGATGCGGTGCTCCAGGCTCTTCACGAGCGCCACGCCGCTGTCGCCGCCCGGCATCTCGATGTCGCTAAGCACCAGGTGGACCACCTCCTTCTCGAGGGTGGCGCGCGCCTCCGCGGCGCTGGCGGCTTCCACCACCTTGAACCCCTCGTGCTGGAGGATGTGCCGCAGGCTGAGCCTCACAACCGGCAGGTCATCCACAACCAGGACGGTCGTCTCGGCGGGCACGACCTGGATGTCAGCGGCCATGAAGGCTCCGGTTGCTGCCGCAAGGATACGGCAAAGGCCCTCACGCGGGAGCCCACCAGCTTAACGGCCCCTTCCGGCCGGGACTTGAAACCCGCTAGCGGGCCCAGTCCAGGCTGTCCCGCTTGGCTTCGAAATGAGCGCCGAGGCCGAGGGCCACGGCCTGGTCGCAGATGGCGAGAGCCCGGTCGAACTGGCCCAGCTCCGAATGGGCCTGGATGCCCCGCTCGAAGGCGCGGAGGTCTTCGAGCGCCGCGCGGTAGCCGTGGCCCGTGGCGGCTTCGAGTTCCGGCAGCAGGGCCAGCACCTTGTCCGCGGCCTCGGCGCAGCGTTCCCAGCGCGCCAGCTGCGCGCAGTCATCGGCCATCAGGTCGTAGGCCACGCACTTCACGCCGTTGGGCAGGCTGGCCTGGCTTTCGAAGGTGCGGTCGAGGTACTTCAGCGCCGCCTCCGGCCCGATGATGGCGGCTTCGCGGTGCCCCGCCGCGATGTCGTCGAGGACATCCTTGACGGACTTGCGGACGGGCTCGGGTCGTTTGGCCATGGGAAACCACTTACACGGAGGTCACGGTGGAACGGAGGGCGCGGAGAGGGACTCGGTGTCCTCCGTATCTCCGCGTCCTCCGTGTGCGTTTTCGCTATTCGTATTCGATCGTGGCCGGAGGCTTCGAAGTGATGTCGAAGACCACCCGGTTGATGCCCTTCACTTCGCGGACGATGCGCTGGGCGATGCGGTCCATGAGCTCGTGGGGCAGGCGCGCCCAATCGGCGGTCATGAAGTCCTCGCTCGTCACGGCGCGCAGGGCGCACATCCACTCGAAGGTGCGCTCGTCGCCCATGATGCCCACGGTCTGCACCGGCAGCAGCACGGCGAAGGCCTGGCTCGTCTTCGCGTACCAGCCGGACTCCTTGAGTTCCTGGATGAAGATGGCATCGGCGTTCTGGAGCACGCTCACGCGCTCGCGCGTGATGGCGCCGGGCAGGCGCACGGCGAGGCCGGGGCCCGGGAAGGGATGGCGCTGGTTCATCTCTTCGGGCAAGCCCAGCGCGAGGCCCGTCGCGCGGACTTCATCTTTGAAGAGTTCGCGCAGGGGCTCCACCAGCTTGAGCTTCATGCGCTCAGGCAGGCCGCCGACATTGTGATGGCTCTTCACCAGGATGGCGCCGCCG
>DATJFC010000208.1:0-7409 GCA_035495995.1 Holophagaceae bacterium | reverse complement strand
GCTGCCTTCGCCGTAGTTCTCATCGCCGACGACGACCCAGCCCAGATGAGCGGCCTTGTAGGCGCGGGCGGTGGCGGGCACTTCGCCGTACTCGCCCGTCAGCGCGTTCTTCACCTTGTTGGCCTCGCCGTTGAAGAAGTTGGTGGCGCCGATGAGCAGGTTGTTGGAGATGTTGTCCAGGTGGCCGCGGAACTTGAGCCAGGGGCCCGCCATGGAGATGTGGTCCGTGGTGCACTTGCCCTTGGCCTTGATGAGCACCTGCAGGTCCGTGAGGTCAGTGCCCTCCCAGGCCTTGAAGGGCTCCAGCAGCTGCAGGCGGTTGGAGGCCGGATCCACCTTCACCGTGATGCCGCTGCGGTCGGCCGGCGGCGCCTGGTAGGTGGCGGCGCCCTTATCGAAGCCCCGCTTGGGCAACTCGTCGCCGAAGGGGCTCTTGAGCTTGAAGCCCTTGCCATCCGCGCCCTTGAGCTCGTCCGTCTCGGGGTTGAAGGTGAGGCTGCCCGCGAGCGTGAAGGCCGTGACGATCTCAGGCGACGCCACGAAGGCGTGCGTATCGGGGTTGCTGTCGTTGCGGCCCGTGAAGTTGCGGTTGAAGCTCGTGATGATGGAGTTCTTGTCGCCCTTCTTCACATCGTGGCGCTTCCACTGGCCGATGCAGGGGCCGCAGGCATTGGCCATGACGACGCCGCCGACCTTGGTGAAGGTCTCCATCTGGCCGTCGCGGGCGATGGTGGCGCGGATCTGCTCGGAGCCAGGGCTGATGGTGAACTCGGCCTTGGCCTTCACGCCGTGCTCCAGGGCCTGGCGCGCGACGGAGGCGGCGCGCTCCATGTCCTCGTAGCTGGAGTTGGTGCAGGAGCCGATGAGCCCGACCTTCAGCTCCTCGGGGTAGCCCTTCTCGCGCACGGCGGCGGCGAACTTCGACAGCGGCCACGCGAGGTCGGGGGTGAAGGGGCCGTTGATGTGGGGCTCCAGCTCGTCGAGGTTGATCTCGATGATCTGGTCGTATTCGCAGCCTTCGTCGGCCTTGAGCAGGTCGGCGTTGGCTTCGGCCAGCTTGGCGATCTCGCCGCGCTCCGTGGCGCGCAGGTAGTCGGCCATGCGGTGGTTGAAGGGGAAGAGCGAGGTCGTCGCGCCGATCTCCGCGCCCATGTTGCAGATGGTGCCCATGCCCGTGCAGGAGATGGAGTCCACGCCCTCGCCGAAGTACTCGACGATGGCGCCGGTGCCGCCCTTCACGGTGAGGATGCCGGCCAATTTCAGGATCACATCCTTGGGCGAGGTCCAGCCCTTGAGCTTGCCGCTCAGCTTCACGCCGATGAGCTTGGGCGCCTTCAGCTCCCAGGGCAGGCCCACCATGACATCCACCGCGTCCGCGCCGCCCACGCCGATGGCCACCATGCCGAGGCCGCCCGCGTTAGGCGTGTGGCTGTCGGTGCCGATCATCATGCCGCCGGGGAAGGCGTAGTTCTCCAACACCACCAGGTGGATGATGCCGCTGCCGGGCTTCCAGAAGCCGAGGGCGTACTTCTCGCAGACGGAGTGGAGGAAGTCGTAGACTTCCCGGTTCTCATCGTTGGCGCGGGCCAGATCCTTCTCGCTGCCGACCTCGGCCTGGATGAGGTGGTCGCAGTGGACGGTGGAGGGCACGGCGGCCTCGGCGCGGCCCGAGGACATGAACTGGAGCAGGGCCATCTGGGCCGTGGCGTCCTGCATGGCTACGCGGTCCGGGCGCAGGTCCAGGTAGGACTTGCCGCGGACGATCTCCTGGGAGGCGGCGTCGTCCAGGTGGCCGTAGACGATCTTCTCGGCCAGGGAGAGCGGGCGGTTCAGGCGAGCGCGCACCACCTTCAGATTGGCGGCCATCGTCTCGTAGACGGCCTTCACGAACTGGGGGGTGGACTCGATCTGCGCCATGGAGGCCTCCGCGAAGCGAAACGATCCAGTCTAGCGCCATCCCGCCGGGCCCCGCGGCGGCGGTCTGCGGCCGGAGGGCCGCGATGAAGCCGTGACATTCGCGGGCCGGCCTCCCAGGATGGGGGCGGGTTTCCCATGGCCAGAACCTACGAATCCGACCTGACTCAGGGCACGCCGCTTTCCCGGCTGCCCGCGGCAGCGTTACGCGCGGTGCTGCGGGAGGGCTACACGCGGGCCCAGCTCAAGCGCGACATCCTGGCGGGGGCCGTGGTGGGCGTGGTGGCGCTGCCGCTCGCCATGGCGCTGGCCGTCGCGGTGGGCGCGCCGCCGCAGCAAGGGCTCTACACCGCCATCGTCGCCGGGTTTCTCACGGCCGCGCTGGGAGGATCACGCATCCAGGTGGTGGGACCCACGGCGGCCTTCGTGGTCGTGCTGGCGCCCATCCAGGCCCGGTACGGGCTGGAAGGGCTCTTCCTTTCGGGCCTCATGGCCGGCTTCATCCTCATCGCGATCGCGCTCCTGCGGCTCGGCAGCCTCATCGAGTTCATCCCGCATCCCGTGACGACGGGCTTCACCGCCGGCATCGCCGTGGTGATCGGGACCTTGCAGGTGAAGGACCTTCTGGGGCTCCAGGTGCCCCACATGCCGGGCCATTTCATCGAGCGCGTCGGAGCCATGGCCCAGGCCTGGCGGACGGCCTCCTTCAACGAGCTGGCCGTGGGCCTGCTCACGCTGGGGATCCTGCTCTTCCCGCGGCTACCCAAGCGCTGGCTCGCCCGGCTGCTTCCCAAAGCCGTGCGGCACCTGCCCGCGCCGCTCATCGCCATCCCTTTGGTGGCTCTGGGCGTCTTCCTGGCGGCCCCCCATCTCCCGGGTTTCCATGTGGAGATCTTGGGCACCCGGTTCCACACCCTGATCGGCGGGCGGATGGTGGACGGCGTGCCCCAGCTCCCACCCCTCCCGATCCTGCCGTGGCATGCGGGAGGCCCGGATGGTGCCGCGGTTCCGCTCACCTTCGGGCTCATCCGCCAGCTGCTGCCTGACGCCTTCGCCGTGGCGATGCTGGGGGCCATCGAGACCCTGCTGTCCGCGGTGGTGGTGGACGGCATGGCGCGCACGAAACACGATCCGGACGCGGAGCTGCTGGCGCTGGGAATCTCCAATGTGGCCACGCCCTTCTTCGGGGGCATCGCCGCCACGGGCGCCATCGCGCGCACCGCCACGAACTTCCGCTCCGGCGGCCGCACGCCCTTCGCCAGCATGGCGCACGCGGTGACGCTCCTGGCGGCGGTCCTGGTGCTGGCCCCGCTCCTCGCCTACATCCCCATGGCCAGCCTGGCGGCGCTCCTCCTCGTAGTGGCCTGGAACATGTCGGACGCGGAGAACTTCATCCATACCCTGAAGGTGGCGCCCCGGAGTGATGTGGCGGTCCTGCTCACCTGCTTCTCGCTGACCGTGGTCTTCGACATGGTGATCGCGGTGGGCGTCGGCATCGTGTTCGCATCCCTCCTCTTCATGCGGCGCATGTCCCAGGTCACCCAGGGCGGTCTAATCATGGAGGACCGTGGCTCCCTTCCAGGCCCGCTGCCCCAAGGGGTGGTCATCTACGACATCACCGGCCCCCTGTTCTTCGGTGCCGCGGAACGGGCCATGGGCGCTCTTCGCGCCATCGGCGAGGCCACCCAGGTGGTGATTCTCCGGCTGGAGCAGGTCCCCAGCATCGACGCCACGGGACTGGTGGCTTTCGAGAGCGCTCTGGAGGAGTTGCGCCGCGACCGCATCCGGGCGGTGGTGGTGGGCCTCCGACCCCAGGTGGCTCAGGCCATGGCGAGGGTGGGGCTCCGCGATGAGCCCGGCCGTCTGGACATCTGCGCGGGCATGGCGGAAGCCTTCCAGCGCCTCGGAGCGCCGCTCCATCCCGCGGTCCCCGGCAGGCCGCCGGGAAATGCCTAGGCGGGAAAACCGCGCTCCCGTGCTAGGCTTTACAACTCTTGAGCACCTTTCGGGGGGTTCCCATGGGGATCTTTGAGGGCCATCTTCGCGTCCACAAGGGCGGCAAGTTCGCGCTTGTCGCTTCGCGCTGGAACGATTTCATCGTCGAACGCCTCGTGGGCGGGGCTCAGGACTGCCTCCGCCGCCACGGCGTGGCGGACGACGCGATGGACCTCATCAAGGTGCCCGGGAGCTTCGAGCTGCCGCTGGCGGCCCAGGCCGCGGCCAAGAGCGGGAAGTACGACGCCGTCATCGCGTTGGGCTGCGTGATCCGGGGCGGCACGCCCCACTTCGACCTCATCGCCGCGGAAGTGACCAAGGGCGTGGCCCAGGTCTCGCTCCAGACCGGCGTGCCCATCGCCTTCGGCGTCCTCACGACGGACACCGCCGAGCAGGCCATCGACCGCGCCGGCGTGAAGATGGGCAACAAGGGCTGGGAAGCCGCCATGAGCGCGCTGGAGATGGTGGACCTCCTCAAGCAGCTGAAGGGCGGCAAATAGATGGGCGTCCGCCGCCGGGGGCGCGAGTACGCCCTGCAGATGCTCTACGCCATGGACCTGACGGAGTACCAGCCGGACCAGGTCTTCGCGGGCTTCTACGCGCTCCAGGACCTGAACCGCGACGCCTTCTACTACGCGCGGCGCCTGGTGGACGGCGTCTGGGCGAACCTGGCCCCCATCGACGAGGCGCTGCAGCGCTACGCGGAGCACTGGAAGCTGCACCGCATGGCCGCGGTGGACCGCAACCTCCTCCGCCTGGGCCTCTACGAGCTCATGTTCCAGAAGGAGATCCCCTTCCCCATCGTCATCAACGAGGCGCTGGAGATCGTGAAGGAGTTCAGCGACCAGGAAGGCACCCAGTTCCTGAACGGAATCCTGGACGCCGCCCGGAAGGAGTTCCGCGCCGGCGAGGCCGGGGCCCGGCAAAAAGCCAAGGAACCCAAAGGCGAGTCGGAGCATTTTGCGTCCGAGTCCACCCAACCTGAACCGACAGAGCAGGATCCATCCTGACGCCCCCTCAGGCCAGGCTGGTATGATCGCCCCTCTGCCCAAAAAGATTCCCACGGAGTCCCGATGAGCACCCGTAAGAAGAGCCCCGCCCCCCGCAAGGCCGCCGCGCCTCGCGCCTCCCAGCCCGAAGTGGTGGGCCTGGAGGAGATCAAGGGCCTCATCGCCTTGGTGGCCCGCGAGTCCTTCGCCGAATTCGAGTTCGAGGCGGGCGAGATGCGCTTCCGCATCCGCAAGGAAGGCGCCGTCGCCACGATGGTCCCGGCCCACGCGCCGATGGTGCTCGGCAGCCCCGTGGCCCATGTGCCGGCCCAGTCCGCGCCGGCCCCCGCGCCCGCCGCTCCGGCGCCCGCCCCCGCCGCGCCCGCCCCCGCCGCGGACGATCCGGGCATCCACTACATGACCAGCCCCATCGTCGGCACCTTCTACCGCGCCTCCAATCCCAACTCGCCGGCCTTCGTGAACCCCGGCGACCGCGTGAAGCCGGGCCAGACGCTCTGCATCGTGGAAGCGATGAAGCTCATGAACGAGATCGAGTGCGACGTGGCGGGCGAAGTCGTGAAGATCCTGGTGGAGAACGGCCAGCCCGTGGAATACGGCGAGCGCCTCTTCGCCATCCGGGTGGGCTGATGAGCGCCGCCATCAAGCGGAAGGGGCATCGCGCCCCCAGCCACGGCGCCGAGCAGCCGCCCTTCAAGAAGGTGCTCGTCGCCAACCGGGGCGAGATCGCGCTGCGCGTGATCCTGGCCTGCAAGGAGCTGGGCATCCAGACCGTGGCCGTCTACTCCGAGGCCGACCGCAACGCGCTCCACGTGCGCTTCGCCGACGAGGAGGTCTGCATCGGCCCCGCGCCCTCGGCCAAGAGCTACCTGAACATCCCGAACCTCATCGCGGCGGCGGAGATCACCGGCGCGGAAGCCATCCACCCCGGCTACGGCTTCCTCAGCGAGAACGCGCACTTCCAGGAAGTCTGCGCGGCCTGCGGAATCACCTTCATCGGCCCCAACGCGGAGATCATCCGGCGCATGGGCAACAAGGCCGAGGCCAAGGCCACGATGCTGGCGGCGGGCGTGCCCCTCATGCCCGGCAGCGACGGCGTCATCGAGACCGTGGAGGACGCCCTGGCCTGCGCCGAGAAGATCGGCTACCCGGTCATCGTGAAGGCCAGCGCGGGCGGCGGCGGGCGCGGCATGCGCATCTGCAACGACGCCGAAGAGCTGCCGGGGATGTTCAACACCGCCCGCAGCGAGGCGAAGATCGCCTTCGGCGACGATTCCGTCTACATGGAGAAGTACCTCCTGGAGCCCCGCCACATCGAGGTCCAGATCATGGGGGATCTCTTCGGCAGCATCGTCCACCTGGGCGAGCGCGAATGCTCCATCCAGCGCCGGCACCAGAAGCTCATCGAGGAGTCGCCCAGCGGCGCCCTCAGCCCCGAGCTCCGCGCGCGCATCTGCGACACCGCCGTGATGGCCGCGAAGGCCGTGGGCTACTACAACGCGGGCACCATCGAGTTCCTGCTCGACAAGCGCGGTGACTTCTTCTTCATGGAGATGAACACCCGCGTGCAGGTGGAGCACCCCGTCACCGAGCTCGTCACGGGCATCGACATCGTGAAGGAGCAGCTCCGCGTCGCCGCGGGCCGCAAGCTCAGCTTCACCCAGGAGCAGGTGATCCAGAAGGGCCACGCCATCGAGTGCCGCATCAACGCCGAGGACCCGTGGAAGTTCACGCCCTGCCCCGGCCGCATCACGGCGCTGAACTTCCCCGGCGGCCCCGGCATCCGCGTGGACACCGCCATGCACCAGGACGCCGTGATCCCGCCCACCTACGACAGCATGGTGGCGAAGCTCATCGCCTACGGCAGCGACCGCGCCGAGGCCATCGCCCGCATGCGGCGCGCCCTGGACACCCTCATCATCGAGGGCATCAAGACCACCGCCCCCCTGCACCGCCGCATCATGGACCACCCCGACTTCATCTCCGGCGCCTTCTCCACCAAGTGGATGGAGGGCTTCATGGCCGAGCGCGAAGCCGAGCGGGCCGAGGCGCAGGGGTAGACTGGCCCAAGGCCGCTTTAGCTCAGCTGGTAGAGCACCCGCCTTGTAAGCGGAAGGTCCTCGGTTCGATCCCGGGAAGCGGCTCCAAGACACAAAGAACCACTTACGCGGAGTCCACGGAGAAACGGAGGGCAGCGGAGAGTGGCCGCCCGTCTGGCCGTTGAGAGCGGTCTTCGTGGTGGGGCTTTTCTCCGTGCTTCCGTGGTTCAGCTTTCCTTACCCACCAGATCCAGGAACGCCTTCGCCGCGTGGCTCAGCGGCCGCTTCGCGACGGACACGAGGAAGATCTTCCTCTCCAGGCGCAGCTCCTTCACCTGGACTTCTTTCAATACGCCCTGGCGGATGTCCTGGTCCACGCACATGCGGGGGAGGAAGGCCACGCCTTCGCCCGCCTGCACCATGCGGCGGATGCTCTCCACCGTGGGCATCTCGA
>DATJFC010000207.1:0-3132 GCA_035495995.1 Holophagaceae bacterium | reverse complement strand
CCGCTTCCAGATTTCCTGTTTCAGCCCTGCCTACGCGTAGAACCCGCGGTAGTGCATGGCTTGGCTGACCTTGTCGAGGGCCAGGATGTAGGCGCCGATCCTCGGGTTGGTCTTGTACTTGTCGGTGGCGGCGAAGACGGCGCCGAAGGCGTGGGCCATGTACTCCACGAGGCGCTCGTTCACTTCGCGCTCGCGCCAGTAGAAGCCCTGGCGGTTCTGCACCCACTCGAAGTAGCTCACCGTCACGCCGCCGGCGTTGGCGAGAATGTCGGGCACCACGAGCACGCCGTTGTCCAGGAGGATCGGGTCGGCGTCCGGCGTCGTCGGGCCGTTGGCGCCTTCGACGATGACCTTGGCGCGGATCTTCGGCGCGTTCTCTTCCGTGATCTGGTTCTCCAGGGCGGCGGGGACGAGGATGTCCACGGGCATGAGCAGCAGGTCCGCCATGTCCATGGCCTCGCCGCCCTTGAAGCCGGAGACGCCCTTGGTCTCGGCCACGTGCTTCATGAGCGCGTGGACATCGAGGCCGCGCTCGTTCTTGATGGCGCCGTGAACGTCGCTGACGGCGACCACGCGGGCGCCGGCCTCGTGGAGGAGGCGGGCGCTCTGCGAGCCCACATTGCCGAAGCCCTGCACGGCCACGGTGGCGCCGGCGAGGGGCTTGCCGAGGCGCTGCATGGCCTCGCGCGCGACGATGAGGACGCCGCGGCCCGTGGCCTCGTTGCGGCCGAGGGAGCCGCCGATGCCGAGGGGCTTGCCGGTCACGACGGCGTTCTCCGTGTGGCGCACATGCATGGAATAGGTGTCCAGCACCCAGGCCATGGTCTGCGCGTTGGTGCCGGCGTCCGGCGCGGGCACGTCGCGGTCGGGCCCGATGATGTCCATGATCTCGGCGATGTAGCGTCGGGTCAGGCGCTCCAGCTCGCCCGCGCTCATCTTCGAGGGGTCGCAGATGATGCCGCCCTTGCCGCCGCCGAAGGGCACGTCCACGACGGCGCACTTCCAGGTCATCCAGGCCGACAGCGCCTTCACCTCGTCCAGCGTCACGCTGGGGTGGTAGCGGATGCCGCCTTTCGCGGGGCCGCGCGCGACGTTGTGCTGCACGCGGTAGCCCTGGAAGACCTCCCAGCGGCCGTCGTCCATCATCACGGGCAGGCTCACGATCATGGAGCGGCTCGGGGCCATGAAGACCTTGAATAGCGCGTCTTCCAGCCCGTAGAGCTGGGCGGCGACGCGCAGGCGGGCCTGCATGGCTTCAAAGGGATTGCGGGAGTCGGTCATCGTGCGCTCCTGGGCACTGGCGGGACGGGATTCAGGCCTGGGCCGGATGGATCTCCGGCGGCAGGTCCAGCTCGCGGCCCTCTTTCCAGAGGGCTTCGAGGTTGTAGTGGCGGCGGGTCTCCTCGTCCATCACGTGGACGACGAGGTCGCCGTAGTCGAGCAGGATCCAGGACCCGTTCTGGCCGCCCTCCATGGAGATGGGGCGCTCGCCGGAGAGCTGCAGCTGCTCTTCCACCGCGTCGGCGATGGCGCGGTTCTGCCGGTCGCTGGTGCCGCTCATGAAGGCGAAGGTGTCCGTGAAGCTGGCGATGTCCTTCACGTCCATGAGGCGTATGTGAAGGGCCTTCTTGGATCGGGCGGCTTCGACGACGGTCGCGAGCCGGGAATTCAGGGTCATGCAAGCTCCGGGCGGGTTGGAGTGTATCGAAAGGAAGCGTTCACCGGTAAAGGTTTTCGGACTGGATGAGGCGCGCGACGGGAGCGGGGAGGCCGGGAACGGCGCCGCCCTGGCGGAGCTCTTCGCGCAGCGCGGTGGAGGCCAGGTCCAGCTCCGTGGAGGGCAGGGACACCAGCTCGCCGGCCGCGCCGCTCCAGCGCGCCACGGGCTTGAGCGGAAGCCCCGGGGGCATCGCGGCGGCCTGGCCGGGCCGCTCCGCGACCGCGAGGGAAGCCAGGCGGAAGACGGTCTCCGCGCGGCGCCAGCGCGGCAAGCCGGGCAGCTGGTCGCTGCCGAGGACGAGGATCCAGGCGGCTTCGGGCTCGCGCGCGGAAAGCGTCTCCAGCGTGTCGGCGGTGTAGCTGGTGCCGCCGCGCTCCAGTTCGAGGGACTCGACGCGCGCGCGGGGATCGAGCCCCGCGATGGCGGCTTCCAGCAGCGCGAGGCGCTGGGCGTCCGTGATGTCGCCGGGCGTGGGCTTGTGCGGAGACAGGGCCGAGGGCATGAAGCGCAGCTCGTCGAGGCCGAGGTGGCCCAGCGCCAGGCGGGCGAGCTGGAGGTGGGCTTGATGGGGCGGATTGAACGCGCCGCCGAGCAGGCCGACCCGTCTCACTTCGGCATCTCTTTCAAGGCCGCGGTGACGGCGTGGGCCAGTTCCTTCAGGCCCTCGCCGGTGGCGGCGCTGATGAACCAGGGCCTCAGGTCTCGCGCCTTGCAGAGCTGCTCGAAGGCCGCGCGGCGGTCCTCGTCCTGGAGCGCGTCCAGCTTCGTGGCCACGAGCCAGCGGGGCTTCGTCGCGAGCACGGGGCTGAAGGCCGCGAGCTCGCCTTCGATGACGCGGATGGCCGCTTCCGGCTCGAAGGTGGGGTCGGCGAGATCCACGAGGTGGAGCAGCATGCGGGTGCGCTCCACATGGCGGAGGAATTGGACGCCGAGCCCCGCGCCGCCCGCCGCGCCCTCGATGAGCCCGGGGATGTCGGCGATGACCCAGGTGTCCACGAGGTCGCCGCCGAAGCGGTCCATGCCCACGACGCCGAGCTGGGGCTCCAGCGTCGTGAAGGGGTAGTCCGCGATCTTGGGCTTGGCGGCCGACACGCGGCTCACCAGCGTGCTCTTGCCCGCGTTGGGGAAGCCCGCGAGGCCCACGTCGGCGATGAGCTTCAGCTCGAGGTCGAGAAGGCGCGACTCGCCGGGCTCGCCGGGCTGATGATGGCGGGGCGTGCGGTTGGTGGGGCTCTTGAAGTGCCAGTTGCCCAGGCCGCCGCGGCCGCCGCGGGAGACGCAGACCTTCTCGCCGTGGGTCATGAGCTCGGCCAGGGTCTCGCCGCTTTCGGCATCGCGGATCAGCGTGCCGAGGGGCACATCGATGATCACATCCGCGCCGTCGCGGCCCTTTTTCAGGCCGCCGCCGCCCT
>DATJFC010000206.1:0-3498 GCA_035495995.1 Holophagaceae bacterium | reverse complement strand
GCGGGCCACGCAGACCTTGTCGCCGTGCTCCATGAGCTCGGCCAGGGCCTCGCCGCTCTCCGCGTCGCGGATGAGGGTTCCGAGGGGGACTTCAATGACCACATCCGCGCCGTCCCGGCCCTTCTTGAGGCCCCCGCCGCCCTGGTCGCCGTTGCCCGCGTCGAACTTGCGCTGGTTGCGGAAGGAGTTGAGCGTGTTGAGGGCGTCCGACGCGCGGATGAAGACGGAGCCGCCCGCGCCGCCGTCGCCGCCCACGGGACCGCCCGCGATGGTGGTCTTGTCCCGGTGGAAAGCGGTGGCGCCCTGGCCGCCCTTGCCGGCGGACACTTCGAGCTGGAGGTGGTCTAAAAACATGGCTTCGGGCTTCCGGCTTCAGGCTTTCGGGTCGAGACTCCGGGCGGTGAGGCCCGACGCCTGATGCCCGATGCCTGGAGCCAAAGAAAAACGCGCAGCCTTGTTGAGACTGCGCGTTCGAGTCATCGCGGAGGCCTCAGGCCTCGACGGGATCCACATGGATGAAGCGGCCGTGCTGGCCCTTGTCCTGGAAGCGGACCTTGCCCTCGACGAGGGCGAAGATCGTGTGGTCCTTGCCCATGCCGACATTGATGCCGGGATGGAAGCGGGTGCCGCGCTGGCGGACGATGATGGAACCGGCGGTGCAGAGCTGGCCGCCGAAGACCTTCGTGCCGAGACGCTGGGAATGGGAGTCGCGGCCGTTGCGAGTGGAGCCGACGCCTTTTTTATGAGCCATGGTTCACCTCTCCTCAGGCCTTGATGCTCTTGATGCGCACTTCCGTGTAGTCCTGGCGGTGGCCCTGGGTGCGCTGATAGGTGGTGGTGCGGCGCTTCTTGAAGATGATGACCTTCTTGGCGCGGTCGTTGGAGACCACTTCGGCCTCCACGGTGGCGCCCTTCAGGGTGGGCTTGCCCACCTTGAGATCGCCGTCCTTGTCGACGAGGAGGACCTGGTCGAAGGTGACCTTGCCCTTGGCCTCGGCTTCCAGGCGCTCGACGCGCAGGATCTCGCCTTCAGCCACGCGGTACTGCTTGCCGCCGGTCTGGATGATCGCGTACATGCTTGCCTCTTGAGTTGTGCGGCGTGGGGCGGCGATCCGGACGGATGCACTTAGGGCCCATGGCCAGTCAGGTGGATCAGATTCCCATGGAAGCCCCCGATCTTCAAGGACAAAGCTCACCAGGAGAGGTCCACCCCCACCACGAGGATGCGCCGGCTGAAGTAGCTCTCCTCGATCCGCCGCTGGCTGAAATCCGCCGAATAGCTGTAGGAAGCGGCGTTGTGGCGGTCCAGGAGGTTCATGACCTCCGCGAAGGCCGCCGTGCGCAAGCCCTTCCATGCGAACAGGTGGGTCAGCCTCAGATCGGCCCGATGGTAGACGGGTAGGCGGTCGCCATAGGCGGGCCCTTCGATGGGATCGAACCCCGAGCCTCGGGGGACGGCTCCGATGATGGGGGTCACGGGGGCCCCCGTCGCGTAGCGCCAGGCCAGGGAGAGCTCCCATCCGGCCCTCGGGTCCCAGGCCCCCACGGCCGTGAGGTTGTGGGGCACGCTCGTGGGCACGGGCCCCAGGTCGGCCTGCAGTCCCTCCCGCCGTTTCGTGTCCAGGTAGCTGTAACCGACGAAGCCGCGCCAATCGCCGCGCGTCGCTTTCAGGAAGAGGTCCAGGCCCTGGGCATAGCCCTGGCCCTCCGAGGTGTAGCGCTGGACCGGATCCTCCCGCACGAGGTGGTCGTAGTCCTTGCGGTAAAGCTCGGCGCGGAAGTTCCAGGCCGCGGCTCCCTTCCACGCCGCATCCAGGGCGAGGAGGGCGTGGGTGGCCCGCTGCACGCGCAGTCCGGAATTCCCCGCGTAGGGGTCCAGCTGCTCGGGACCCGGGGCCTGGTGGAAGGTGCCCCAGCTGGCCCGCAGCGTGAGGCCTTCCTTCAGCAGGAAACTGAGGGTGCCGCGGAGGTCGTGGGTCGTCTCGCGCGGAAGACCGTAGCGGTCCGTGCGGCCGCCCAGGGACAGGCCCCACCGGGGATCCAGCTGCCAGCGCCAGGTGAGGTAGGCGCCGTCCCGGCGGCTGTCGTAGGTGTAGGCGAAGGTGCGGGCCGCGGCGCCGGGGCTCCAGTCCGAAAGGTCGTCGGGAACCTGGCCCACGGGTGTGCGGTGGAGGCGCGCCGTTTCCAGGCCGCCTTCCAGCGTGTGGGCCATGCCGAGGGTCTCCGTGACCTCCGCGCGGGCGTAGTCCGTCCGCTCCGAGGCGTCGATGCCCCAGGTCTCGAACTGCCAGTCCTGGCTGAAGGCATCGCGGGAGGCGACGAGGAGAAGGGCGCCGCTCTCTCCAAGGGCCTGCCGCCATTGGGCCGCGCCGTAGGCGCTGCGGCTCCGGTTCTCGTAGACATTCTCCTGGTTGGCGAGGTGGGTGACGACGCCGAGGTGGCTCGCGGCGCCGAGGGCCGTGAGCTGGAGGCGGCCGGGGCCGAGATCCTGCTGCCAGCCCACCTGCCCGTCCAGGCTGTCGGGGCTCTCCTCGAAGTTGGGAGCGAGGCCGTAGAGCTTGTCCAGCAACTCAGGATTGCCGCGGCGGAGCGAGCCTCTCAGGGCCGCGCCGCCCACGCTCGTCTCCGCCATCACGCCTTGGGTGGGCAGGGCGAGGAGCAGGGAGCCGCCGCGCCGCGCCTCCTCCACTTCCGTGGACAGGTCCAGCACGGCTGATAGCGCGTCGCCGTAGCGGGCGGAGAAGCCGCCGGGCACGAAGTCCACTCTCGTCACGAGGGCCGTGTCCACGACGGAAAAGATGCCGCCTTGGGTGTCCGGATGGTGGAAGGGGCGGGCGAGGGAGCCGCCGTTGAGGTAGATGCCCACCTCATCGGGCTTGCCGCCGCGCACGAAGAGCTCGGCGCCTTCGGATGCGTTGCTCACGCCAGGGAGCCCCTTCACCGCCTGGAAGACATCCGCAGCCGCGCCCGGCGTCGTGTAGACATCCATGCGCGTGAGCGTCGAGGTCGTGCCTTCCTGGCTCGTGTAGCCGCTGCCATCCGTGACGACGACGGTGGCGCTGGCCTCCGCCTGCAGCATCACGGCGAGGGGCGTCCCTGGCCGGGCCTGGCGCACCTGGGACTCGAGGCCCGGCGCGCTGATGCGCAATTCCACCGCGCCCGCGGCCGGCAGGCTGAAGCGGCCTTCGGCGTCCGTGCGCGCTTGCCGGCCTCCCCCTTCGACGAGGGCGCCCGGAAGCGGCTTGCCCGTGGCATCCAGCACCACGCCCGTGACCGGCGCGGGAACCTGGTGGCCCGGAGGCAGGAGTGGCATCACTTCGCGTCCCCCTTGAGCCGGGGCGCCAGGACCAGCTTCGCGTAGGCGTAAGCGGGATCCAGGGCGAGGGCCTGGTCCAGATGGGCCTGGGCTTCCTTGGCGCGGCCCAGGTCCGCCTCCGCGGTGGCGAGCCAGGCGTAGGCTTCGGCCTTGCCCCAGCGGGGGGACCAGGGGTCCGCGGG
>DATJFC010000205.1:0-2766 GCA_035495995.1 Holophagaceae bacterium | reverse complement strand
CCCGTGACCAGGTTGAGGTACTTCGTCTGGCTCGGGATGACGAGCTGGAACCCGGAGCGCTCGGCGACCACAGCCATGTTCAGGCTCCTTGGCCTGGCGCCGACGCGGCCGCCAGCGCCTCGTCCTCGCATTTGAAGACGCGGTAGAGCTGGGTGAAGCCGAGCGTGTCGAAGATGGCGAAGACGTTCTCGGAGAGATCCGAGAGGAGGATGTCCCCCCCGTTCTCCCGCACCGTCTCGATGAGGCCCATGATCGCGCCCAGGCCCGCCGAAGAGATGTAGCTGAGGTCCTGGCAGTTCAGCAGGATCAGGAAGCGGCGTTCCGAGACAAGGCGCTCCAGCGCGTTCTCGAAGTCGCGCACGGTATGGGCGTTGATGAACCCGGCCGGCATGACCACCGCCACGCTTCCCGCGTCCCTCACCTCGATTGAAAGATCCGGCATTCCATCCGCTCCCGGGGGGTGTCCATCCCCATCCTATACGGAGGAACCCCTTGTTCCAATGAGTCAAGGACGGGCCTACACTCGTATTTACAAGCCCACCCTAGGTGACGCACATGCCTCCAACGGATCCAATGGACATCGACGCCCTGCGGGAGGTCCTTGCGGCTTGGCTGGGGGGGCGGCGGCAGGTGGTGCTGGAGGAACTGGCCGCCACGATCCAGCTGAGCCTCGAACGGCTCGAGCCGGACGACACGCTTCTCAGCCGCCTGGCGGCAGCCCTGCCCTCGCCCGGCGAAAGCTCCGGCGCGGCCGAGCAGGCCGTCGACGCGGCCCTGGATGGAATGGCCGCCGCGGCGAGCCAGGCCGAATGCCTCCAGCGCATGCTGGACGGCCTCGCCCTCCTCGTCCCGCGCTGCGCCGTGTTCATCGTCAAGCAGGGCACGCTGAACCTCTACGCCTGGCGGGGCTTCGCCACCGAGAACCCGAAAAGCGGCACCCCCGTGATGCCGCCGCCGGACCTGCTGGACCTGGTGATGGGCAAGGCTGAAATCCTGGAGGCTCCAGGCCCCGGCTACCAGGCGCTGCTGGCCTCCCTCAGCCCGCTCCGGGCCCCGTCGCTGCGGGTGCTGCCCCTCCGCCTCAAGCGCCGCACCGTCGCCATCGTGCTCGCCGACTCCGGGAACCACGCGAACCTGCCTCATCCGCAGCTGGTCCGGGCCCTCGTCCAGTGCGGCGTCGCGGCCCTCAACAATCTGGGCA
Organism: Holophagaceae bacterium; assembly: GCA_035495995.1. Classification (GTDB taxonomy): domain Bacteria; phylum Acidobacteriota; class Holophagae; order Holophagales; family Holophagaceae; genus JAFDVN01. Next base: position 1,565 of record DATJFC010000205.1, on the reverse strand, counting down.
CCGCCGCGCCGGAAGACCGGGTCTCCGTCACCCAGGAAGTGCCCAAACTGCCGCCCGCCATGCAGGCGGCGATGCCGGAACCGCCTCCCCCCTCGGCGCCGCGGTTCGTGAGCCCCTCCGCGGCCACGGGACCCGTGCCCATGAGCGCCCTGCGGCCGCCTCCGGCCCCAGCTCCCCCGCCGCCTCCCCCGCCGGTCCCCATGACGGTGCCCTCCAGCCCCATGGAGATCACCAATCCGGGGCAAACCGTGGGCATGGACCCCAAGGTCCGTTCCGCCGCTGAACGGCTGGCCCGGGTGCTGACGGGCGACATCGAGCTCTACTTCCCCGCCAAGGTGGCCCAGGCCCGGACCACGGGGAACCTCTACGGCCTCCTGAGGGACGAGCTGGAGCGCAGCCGCCAGACCTTCCTCGAGCGCTTCGGCGCGGACCTGGAGAAGGACCACCACATCTTCCGGGACATCGTCGTCGGCCTCCTCTGCGACGGCGACGCTTCCAAGCTGGGAACCACCCCCTGGAAGTGACCCTTTCGTAAAGAAAGACTGACTTCCGCGCCTTTTTCTGGTATTTCCCTACCTCTGAGTCAAGGAAGGGGACCGGATGCCGGCCGATCTGGGAAAAAAGTACATCTGCTTCAACTGCGGGACCAAGTTCTACGACTTCAAGAAGCCTGAAGCCGTGTGCCCGAAATGCAACGCGAACCAGAAGGTCGCGCCCGCCAAGGTCAAAGCTCCGAAGAAGGAGAAGAGCGTCCATGTGATCGAGGACGAGGAGACCCCCGAGCAGGAGCAGGCCGAGAACATCGATGAGTTCACCGCCGACACTGTGGGCCTGGACCACCGCCGCGAAGGCATCGACCCCGGCGACCTGCGCATGGACGACTACGACGAATGAGGCCGGTGGCTGGAACGCCGGCGTCGGCTTGCTGATCGACCGGCATTGCCACCTCGAAGGCTCCCTCGACCCTGCCTGGGTGCGCTCGGAGTCGGGCCGCCGCGGCCTCGCCCCGCCCGCCCCGCTGGAATCGCTCTGGCGCGGCGAGGCCGTGGCCTTCGAAGCGTTCATCGAGGCCTTCCTCTTCGGGTCGCGCCTGCTGGACTCCGAAGGCGCCGTCCGTGAAGCCGTGGGCGCCGCCGCGCGCCGCACCAAGGCCGCGGGCGGATCCGGCTTCGACCTCTGGATGAGCCCGCACTTCCTCGTGTCCCATCTCAAGCAGCTCAGCCTCGACGCGTTCTGGCGGGGCGTCGAGGCCGGCTTCAGCGACGCGGCGCGCGAAGGCCTCAGCGCCTGCGCGGTGCTGGACGCCGTCAACCACTTCGGCCCCGCCCACGGCCACGCGGTGCTGGATCTCGTGGAAGCGGACCTGCCGCCCTTCGTCGCCGGCTTCTCCACCGGCGGCCTGGAACAGGTCCCCTTCCGCGAATGGGCGCCGGTCTTCGAAAGGGCGCGCGGACTCGGGCTGCGCGTCGCCGCCCACGCGGGCGAGAACGGGCCTGGATCCAATGTGCGCGAGGCGGTGTTGGAAGGCGGGGTGGACCGCGTCGTCCATGGCCTCCGCGCCGATG
>DATJFC010000204.1:0-6997 GCA_035495995.1 Holophagaceae bacterium | reverse complement strand
GCCCAGGCCGCGATGAGCCCGAGCTGGACATGATCCAGCCAGGCGGGGTTGTCGTCATAGTTCCCGTCTGTGGCCCAGTTGAACCAGAAGCGCATGGGGATGAAGGTCCAGAAAAGGGCGCTCATCACGCCCCGGCCTTTGACCATGTAGAAGAAGCTGGCGATGAAACTGAGGACCACGAGGCCGAACAGCAGCTCGGACAGGCCCTCCATCATTCCTCGCCCTTACGCTGTTTCCCTTCGGGATCAAACTGGTAGCCGACGCTGCGGATGGTGTGGATCCAGCGGGGGTGGTGGGCGTCCTCCTCCATGCTGCGGCGGAGGCGGACGATGAAGTTGTCCACGGTGCGGGTGGTGGGGTAGGCGTCCTCGCCCCAGACCTTGTCCAGGACCTCCTGGCGGCTCACGACCTGGCCCGGCTTCTCCATGAGGAGCTTGAGGATCATGCATTCCTTCACGCCGAGCTGGAAGGCGCCGTTGGGGCCTTCGCCGCAGAAGTTGTCGAAGTCCACCCAGTGGGGGCCGAAGGCCTGGCGGCTGCCCAGGGTGCGGTTCTTGTACCAGGCTTCGCGGCGCAGGATCGCGCGCACGCGCGTCAGGAGCTCGCGCACCTGGAAGGGCTTGCCCAGGTAGTCGTCGCCCCCGGTCTCGAAGCCGTGGACGCGGTCATCCTCGGTGTTCTTCGCCGTGAGGAAGAGGATGGGCGTGAAGTTCTTGGCGGCCCGCACGCGCTCGCAGACGCTGAAGCCGTCCATGCCCGGCAGCATCACATCCAGCAGGACGAGGTCGAAGGATTCCCCCAGGATGCGCTTGAGCGCTTCATCGCCGCGGGGGATCCAGGTGCAGCCCAGCCCCTCCATCTCCAGATTGAGCTTGATGCCTTCGGCCAGGCTGAGTTCATCCTCGACCAGCAGGATGTGGGGCTGGGACATGGGCACTCCCGGAGGGGTTCGCAGGATTCTACTAGAATCTAGGTCTGAGGCCCTCCATGAGTGATCGTCCCGCGCCGTTCCTGAGCGTCACCATCCCCATCTACAACGAGCAGGACAACATCCCGGCCCTCTGGGAGCGGCTGTCCGCGGCCCTGAAGCCCTACGACGCCCGGGGCTGGGAGGTCATCTTCACCGACGACGGCTCCCGGGACGCCAGCCTCAAGCTGCTCCTGGACCTCGCCAGGACCGAGCCCCGCATCCGTGTCGTGGAGTTCAACCGCAACTACGGCCAGCACGCCGCCGTGTTCGGCGCTCTGGCGGAAGCCCGCGGGGAAGTCATCGTCACCCTGGACGCCGATCTCCAGAACCCGCCGGAGGAGATCCCCAAGCTCGTCGCCAAGATCGAGGAGGGCTTCGATGTCGTGGGCGGCTGGCGCCAGGGGCGGGAGGAGAACGACTCCATCTTCCGCCGCCTGCCCAGCCTCGCCGTCAACGCCGTCACCCGCAAGACGACCGGCGTGAAGCTCCATGACTACGGCTGCATGCTGCGCGCCTACCGGCGCGAAGTGGTGGACGCCATGCTGCTCTGCAAGGAGCGCAGCTCCTTCATCCCGGCGCTGGCCAACTCCTTCGCCAAGCGCATCGCCGAAGTGCCCGTGGCCCACGCGGAGCGCGCGGCGGGCACGAGCAAGTACGGGCTCTGGAAACTGGTGAACCTCCAGTTCGACCTGCTGACGAGCTTCAGCCTGCTGCCGCTCCAGATGCTCAGCGTCTTCGGCGTCGTCATCAGCGGCATCAGCCTCGCCTTCTCCCTCGGCCTGTTGATCTACCGCTTCGTCCATCCCGAAGGCACCGTGAACGGCGTGTTCACGCTGTTCGGCATCCTCTTCTTCTTCATGGGCTGCATGTTCCTCGCTCTGGGCCTGCTGGGCGAGTACATCGGCCGCATCTACACCGAGGTGCGCGACCGCCCGCGCTACATGATCAAGAAGGTGCACGGCGGGGAGTAGGCCTCGGCCCTCGCCACCCCATCCCTTGCTCAGTAATTCCCCTCGTCCTTCGCGGGTGGATAGTCCTTCCCGAACTTGTTTTTATGGGGTTCGAAATCCGGGAGGCTGGCCTGCAGGGTCCAGTCGCCCTGGGTGACCCCGGCGCCGACGCTCACCTCGAAGTCCTTCTCGCCCACCTCGGGCTGCCAAAGCCGCAGCTTGTAGCGGCCCGCGGGCAGGTCCGGGAAGTCGATGCCGGACCGCTTGTCGAGCACCTCCACCCAGGGCGTCTGCACGATCCAGAGGAAGGCGTTCATCTTCCGGTGGACATTGCAGTAGAGCTTCACGAGGCCGGGGGCCTGGGCGGTCCAGCGCGGCGCGTCGCCGGGCTCGTAGTGGCCGGTGTCGAAGGCGTCGCCCGGCGTCACGCTGAACACGTTGTGGAGGATGTGGTCCTGGTTGGGAAAGACCACCTCGCTGCCGGCCGTCGTCCAGGCCACCCGGGGCACGAAACGCTTGCCCGTGGTCTTGATGCGGAGGGTGGGCCGTTTCTCCGCGTCCGCGTGGCGGCCCACGGGCTCCAGGATGGCGATGGCGTCCTTGAGCGTGTCGCGGACCTTGCCGTCCTTGTCGACCACCTTCACGGGTCCTTGGAGGCCGCCGGCCAGCAGCGGCGCGGCGAGCAGGAGAGCGCAGACGCCTTTAGCCATCGAACCCCTCATCCATCTGGTGCCAGAATGCCACGGCCCCTTTGCCAAGCGCCCCTCTCAGCACGGCGGCATGGCTCACCTCGTCGCCCATGATGCGGCCGGCGGCGTCCAGCAGGCCCTTGTTCCGGAACTGGCGGAGGGCCTCGTGGTACGCGTGGGCCGCGCCCATCTCCAGGAAGAGCGCGAGGCGCAGGATGTCCCCTTCCGTCTTCAGGTCGAAGGCCGCGAAGGTGTAGCTCTTCTTCGCCGCGATGGGGAAGCCCTTCTGGGCCTTGATGGCCTCCGTGAGCGCGGCGCGGTGGGTCTCGTGGCTGCCCTTGAAGAGGCCCCCCACTTCCGCCACGCCCTTCGAAAGAAGGCCGGACCCGGCCGCGAAGCCGTAGGCGTAGATGGCCGTGTGCTCCAGCTCCAGGGCCGTGTTGAGCAGGGCGACATCCGAAGGCGCGCGGCCCCGGTCCGCGGCCTCCAAGGCCGGGAGTTCCAGGCCCCCGATGCCCAGCAGGGCGGCTCCTCCTGCCAGCGTTTTGAGGAAGGTGCGGCGCTCCGCCATGGTCGCTCCGATAGGTACAGACGGTAGGATGGACGCCAGCATACTCCCGTGACGAGGCGCGCATGGCCGCAAGCGTGAAATGGACGAAGTCCCTGGGCTGGAAGTTCTTCCTGAGCACGGGCCTGGTCATCCTGTTCCTCGTCGGGACCGTGCTGGGCGTGGCCCTGATCCAGACGAAGAAGGCCGCCCTGGCCTCGGCCGCCGACGGCCTCCAATCCGCCGCCGCCCTCCTGGGGCGCACCTTCGACCAGCAGGCCAAGGTCATGGACGCGGGCTTGGAGGTTTTCGCCGAATACCCCGGCTACCTCGCCGAGATCGAGACGGCGGAGGGCAGCCACAACATGACGAGCGTCCTCGACGCGCTGAACGAGAACCTGCCCACCTTCTCCGGTGATGTGGCGCTCATCGTGCTGCCGGACAGCAAGCTGCTCGCCAGCACCGAGGCCGTGCCGGGACGCTCGGATTTCGGGGAGGTCGGCATCGTGCAGATGGCCCTGGACCCCGAAGGCGCGACGGCGGCGGGCTACAAGGGCCCCTCCTACCGCGGCTTCATGGAACTGGGCAACACCACCTATCTCGCGGTGGCCCGGCGGCTGACGGCGCCCTCCGGCAACTTCCTGGGGGTCATGCTGGTGGGCACGCGGATGGACGCCCAGCAGGCCGCCGGCCTGCGCGCGCTCGCCTTGCCGAAAGACGCCCACCTCGCCCTGCTCAGCCATTTCAAGTTCCAGGGCGACACCTTCCAGGACGGCGGGGTCCGGGCCCAGGCCCTGGCGGCGCTCCAAGGCCCCGCCTTCGCCGGCGCGAGGAGCATCATGGCCAAGGGCGAGGTGCCCTCCCCGGTGCCGATGTCCCTCGGCGGCCACGATTACCTGGCCACTCTCGTCCCCCTGAGGGGCGCCAACGCGCTCGACCTCCAGGCGGCCGAGCTGCTGGCGATGCCCCTGGACCCCTTCCTCGCGCCCTTCAACCGCCTCCTGCTCTGGATCCTCGGCGCCGGCGCCGCGGGCCTGCTGCTGGCCCTGCTCGTCGCCCTCGTCTCCGCCCGCAGCGTGACGGCGCCCCTGGCGAGGCTCACCAACGCCACGGCGGCGCTGGCGCTCGGCGAGCGCATCGACCTGCCCGAACCCGCCACCAAGGACGAGGTGGGCCTCCTCACCGACCGCTTCCGCGCCCTCATCGCCGAGCTGAAGGCGAAGGAGGAGATGGTCGCCATGCTGGAGCAGGTGCGCTCCGCCGGCGCCGTGAACACCCGCGTGGCCAAAGAGGCCGATATGACCGTGGTGGATGTGGACGCCACCGTGAGCCTCCTGGGCAAGCCCATGCCCGCCCCCAAGCGGCTGACCATCAAGGAAGGCGAGGTCTTCGCCTCCCGCTACAAGGTCGAAGGCGTGCTGGGCAAGGGCGGCATGGGCATCGTCCTCAAGGCCAGGGACCTCCAGCTGGACGAGGACGTGGCCATCAAGGTCATCCGCCCCGAACACGCGGTGGACGCGGACTTCCTGGAGCGCCTCAAGCAGGAGGTGCGGCTCGCGCGGCGCATCACCAACCGCTACGTGTTGCGCACCCACGATTTCGCCGAGGCCGACGGCGTCGCCTTCGTGAGCATGGAGTACCTCAAGGGCATCACCCTCAAGCGCCTCCTGGATGACCGGGGCAAGCTCCCCCTGAGCCTCGTGCTCCGCATCGGGCGCCAGGTGACGGAGGGGCTGGAGGCCGCCCACGCCGAAGGCGTCGTCCACCGCGACATCAAACCGCTCAACGTGCTCTTCGACGCGCGGGGCGACGTGAAGCTCATGGACTTCGGCCTCGCGGCCCCCGTCGCCTCCGCGGGCAAGGACCGCACCGGGCAGGTCTTCGGGTCGCCGCGCTACATGGCCCCCGAGCAGGTGCGCGGCGACCGCGTGGACCCCCGCACGGACCTCTACGCCCTCGGCGTCATGCTCTTCGAGCTCGCGACGGGCGCGCCGCCCTTCCCGGGATCCGATGTGAGCGAGCTGCTGCGCAAGCAGCTCAGCGACGAGGCCCCCCACGCCAAGGATCTCGACCCGAGCCTGCCGGCCAGCTTCAGCTTCCTGCTGGACCGCATGCTGCAGAAGCGCATGGAGGACCGCCCCAGCGGCGCGGCCGAGGTGGTGGAGGTGCTGAAGGCCATCCAGTCCGGCGGCGAGGCCGGAGAGACGCGGAGGACCGCCTGATGAAAGCGGCGCTCCTCCTCGCCGCCTTCCCCCTCCTGGCCCAGACACCCGCTCCTCCCGATGCCCTCGCGCGCCTGCGCGCCGCCTGCGCCGCACCCTCTCCCGAGCTGGCGGATCTGCGCCGGCTCTGCGACGGCATCGGCGGGCGCGTCACCGGCAGCCCGGCCTACGAGCGCGCCCTCCGCTGGAGCCTGGACGGATTCAAGGCCGCCGGAGCGGCGGCCCATCTCGAGCGCTTCACGCTGAAGAACGGATGGGAGGCCGGTCCCGCGGAGATCCGGGTCGAGGGGCCCTTCGCGTTCTCCCCCAAGGCCGCCAGCTGGGGATGGAGCGCGCCCTGCGACGGGGCGTTCCCGATCGTGGACGGCGGGGATGGCAGCGACGCGGCGCTCGAGGCCCTCGGCGCCCAGGTCAAGGGGGCCTTCGTCTATCTCTCGACCGCGCAGATGACCACGCCGGAGGCGCTCTTCGAAGAGTACTTCGCGACGGTGCGCCAGGTGGCCAAGCTCCGGACGCTGGGCGCCGCGGGCCTGCTGGCCCAATCGACGCGGCCCCGCCAGCTGCTTTACCGCCACATCGACCCCAGCCTCCCGGACGGCGCCGTCTCTTCGATCCCCGAGATCCAGATCGCGCGGGAAGACGGCGACCGGCTGAGGCGCCGCTTGCAGGACGGCCCCGTCCGGGCCCGCGTCCGCCTCGCCAACCGCGTGATGGGCGCCGCTTCCGCCGCCAATGCCGTGGCGGAGATCCCTGGCTCGGACCTGAAGGAGGAAATGGTCCTCATCGGCGCCCACCTGGACTCCTGGGAGCTGGGCACGGGCGCCCTGGACGACGGCTGCAACGCGGCCATGGTGGTGGAGCTGGCCCGGCTCTTCCGCGCCGGGGATCTGCATCCCCGCCGCACCGTGCGCTTCGTCCTCTTCGGTGGCGAAGAGCAGGGCCTGCTCGGCTCGAAGGCTTATGCCGCCGCGCATGCCGGAGAGATGGACCGGCTCCGGGCCGTCCTCATCTACGACGAGGGCATGGGCCGGGTGTCCGGCTTCAGCACCGGGGGCCGCGCCGAATGGCGCCCCATCCTCGACGCGGCCATGGCGCCCCTCGGCGGCGCGGCACCCAAGGCGCACACGGACGACGCCTTCACCGGGACCGACAACTACGACTTCCTGGCGCAGGGCGTGCCGAATCTCGTGGCCAACCAGGACTGGGCCGATTACCTGCCCAACTACCACGCGGAGAGCGACACCTTCGACAAGGTGGATCCGGCGGCCCTGAGGCGTCAGACGGAGGAGGCCGCGGTGCTCCTGTGGGGGCTCGCCAACGCGCCGCAGCTGCCCGCGCGCCAGACCCGGGCGCAGGTGGAGGCCCTCATCCAGACCACGGGCCTGAAATCGCAGATGAAGTCCTTCGGGTTCTGGCGCGGCTGGGAAGACAAGAGCCGCGGCCGGGAATGATCCAGGGCCTCAACCCCACCCCGTCTCCGGAGTCTCTTGAACCATGAACCCTGACCGCGCGGAAGACAGCCTCTGGACCCTGAGCGCCGTGGGTGCGCTCGCCTATTTCGCGACGGATGCGATCCATGAGGTGCTGGGCCACGGTGCGGCCTGCCTTCTCCAAGGAAA
>DATJFC010000203.1:0-3422 GCA_035495995.1 Holophagaceae bacterium | reverse complement strand
TCCTCGTCGAAGGTCATCTCGGTGCCGGTGCCCGCGATCTTCACGGAGTGGTCGGCGACCTTGCCATCATCGCTCCAGGCGCCCAGGATCTCGCCGGTCTGGATGTCGATGAGGCGGATGTCGAGGCGGCCGGTGAAGCTGGCCTTCTTCAGCTGCATGTCGCCGGCGACGGCGCCCGCGTCGGAGTTGCCGGTCACTTTGCCCACCAGCATGCCGAGGCCCCAGCCGCCGGAGACACCGCTCTCCTTGTAGGCGAAACGGGTCACCTTGCCGGTCATCACGAACTGCACGCCGAGGAGCTTGCCCACCTTCAGCACCGTGGCGGTGTCGACTTCGCCGCTCTGCTGGAACTGGAGCTCATTGCGGATGTCCTGCAGGCGCTCGCGCTCGATCATGCGGAGGCGGCGGTGGCTCACGCTCATGATCTCGGTCGTGAAGAGGTCCCGCAGCTGATCGGAAATGGTGGCCATGTTGTCGCCCCAGCCCCCGAAGTGCCAACCCGCCCAGCAGCCTGGAGCGGCCTTGAAGTCGAGGATGGCCATGCGCGGCGCGGTCGAATTCGCGGCCTGGGCCTGGGGGGCCGCGGAAAGCGGGGCCGAGATCGCGAGGGCGGCGGCCAGGGATAGGAACAGAGTGCGGAGCTTCATGGAATTCTCCTCGTGGTCCGGGTGACGATGCAGGAATTCTACTCGTCGATCAGCTTGCTGCGAAGCTCTTTCCCGAGTTTGAAATAGACGACCCTCTTGGGCGGGACCTCAATGCTCTCCCCGCTGCGGGGGTTGCGGCCCGTCCGCCCTTTGCGGTCCCGGAGCCGGAAACTGCCGAAGCCCCTCAGCTCGACCCCGTCCCCCTCCCGGAGAGCTTCGATGATGCTGTCGAGGAAGGTCTGCACCAGCAGATCCGCCTCCTTCTTGCCCAGCTCCAGCTTGTCCATGAGGTGCTTGGCCAGATCGGCCTTGGTCAGGGTTTCCACCGAATCCATGGGGGGACTCCTCCGGGCGGGCTGTGGGTAAGGTGCCCTCAATAAACGCCAAGGGCTCGCCCGGGTCAAGGGGTTGATAGCAAAAGATTTTGGCCGTCCCGGGGCGGGTTCAGTCGACCAGCCAGTCCAGGAGGAAGCGCGGCCCCTCGCCCGAAGGGCCATAGGGCCGGTAATCCCGTTCCTTGCTCGACCAGCAGCCGGAAAGGTCCACATGGGCCCAGGAGGCGCCTCCGACGAACTCCCGCAGGAAGAGGCCGGCCGTGATGGTGCCCCCCCAGCGGATGCCCGTGATGTTCTTGAGGTCGGCCAGGGGGCTCTTGAGCAAGTCCCGGTACTCCTCCACGAGGGGAAGCTGCCAGATGTGCTCCCCCGTGGTGCCGCCAGCCTCGATCAGCCGCTCCACCAGCTTCTGGTCCGTGCCCATGACGGCGTTCACGCCGTCGCCCAGGGCGATAAGGGCCGCGCCAGTGAGCGTCGCCAGGTCCACGATGTGGTCCGCGCCCATTTCCGACGCCCAGTGGAGCAGGTCCGACAGGACGAGGCGGCCCTCGGCGTCGGTGTTGAGGACTTCCACCGTCTTGCCGCTGCGGGAATGGAGCACATCGCCGGGCTTGTAGCTGTTCCCGTCCGGCATGTTCTCCACAAGGCCCATGAGGCCCGTGACGCGGACGGGGGCTTCCACCTGAGCCGCCGCAACCATCGTGGCCAGGACGATGGCCGCGCCGGTCATGTCGTCCTTCATGGTCTCCATGCTGGCGGCGTCCTTGAGGCTGAGGCCGCCGGAATCAAAGGTGACCCCCTTGCCCACCAGCACGATGTGGCGCTTTGCGTCCTTCGGCTTGTATTCCAGCTTCACGACGCGGGGAGGCCGTGAGCTGCCCTGCCCCACGCCCAGCACGGAGCGGAAGCCGCCTTCGGCGAGGGCCTTCTCGTCCAGCACCTCGCAGTGCAGCTTGTGCTGCTTGGCCAGCTTCTGGGCCTCGGCGGCGAAGGTCTCCGGATAGAGGTGGCCGGCGGGCGTGGAGGCCAGTTCGCGGACGCGGTGGCAGGCCGCGATGCCGGCCTCGATGACGGGCAGGTGGCGGCGCGCCTTCCGCGTGTCGTCTCCGTTGGTGAAGACCTCCACATTGCGGAACCGCTTCGGTTCGGGCTTCGAGCCTTTGAAGGCGGTGAACTCGTGGTTCGCCAGCAGCGCGCCTTCGGTCGTGGCGATCTGCACGGCGTCGTGATCCAGACTCACCGTCGAAGGCGCGAGCACGCCGATGTCCTTCCAGCCCTTCTTGAGGCAGTGCCTCGCCGCCGCGCCCACGGCCTTGCGGATCTTGTTGAGCGTCACCTGCTCCTCGTCGCCCAGGCCCACGAGCACCATCCATCGCGCGCCCTTCACGCCGTTCGGATGGTGGAGCGGCACCAGCTCCTGGTAGTCGGCCTTGAAGTCCTGCTCGTCCATCACCGCCCGGGCCACCTTGCTCACGGAAAGCGGAAGGCGGTGCCGCTCGCGGCCGGAGAAGACCGGGACGATGAGCGCGTCTCCGGCGAAATCCTTGCCGTTGGCGGAACTGATGTCGACGGTGGGCATGAAGGCTCCTGGAGTTGGAATCACTTTACATGGCCGCGGCCGTTTTCTGGATGTTTTTCGATCATTAGACTGCGACAGACGGCTTTCAAAGGTCTCCTGCCATCATGAACCATGGAGCCGCGCCATCGCCGAGAACTGGCCTTGCCTGGGCCCTGGCCTGCCTGCGCCCAAGGCCTGCTGAGGCAAGGCGCGGCGTGGCTGCACACCGGCCTCCTGCGTCCTGGCGATGCCGGGGGCGACCTGCTGGCCCTGCCCGGCGGCCCCATCCTCGAGGCGCGCTGGGAGCGGGAAGGCTGGATCACGACCTTGGATGGGGACCGCCTCGCGACCTCGCCATGGGAATCCATCCAGGCCCACCTCGAGCTCGGTCCTTGGATCGGCGCGGCCACTTACGAGCTGGCCTGCTGGGAGGCCGGGCTGCCGCATAAGGAGCCGGAGGCCGGCGCCCCCGGCATGCGCTGGCAGGCGATCCGCACGGCGATCCGGGTCCAGGACGGCCGGGCCGAACTGTGGGGGTTCGAAGAGCGCCCGCCCGCGGTTCCGGATTTCGCGACCGCCTGCGCCCTCCAGCGCGCGAAGGCCAGCCTCGCGCCGCGCTGGGACGAGGCCGCCCATCGCGCCGCCGTCGAGACCATCCGCGCCCGCATCCGCGATGGCGCCTTCTATGTGGCGAACCTTTGCGTGCCCTTCGAAGGCCCCTTCGAGGGAGACCCCCTCACCTTCGCCTTGGCCGCCTTCCGCCGCGCGGATCCGCCTTACGGGGCTTACCTGGACTTGGGCGGCTCCCACCTGCTCTCCCTCACGATGGAACGGCTGCTCTCCCGGCGTGGCGCGCGGTTGCGCGGCGAGCCCATCAAGGGC
>DATJFC010000202.1:0-6912 GCA_035495995.1 Holophagaceae bacterium | reverse complement strand
AACACCAGCTTCAGGTAGTGGCTTGCCGTCGGATCGCAGTGCAGGTAGAGGCTGCCGGTGGGCTTGAGGACGCGGTGCAGTTCCAGCAGGCGATTGGCCATCATCACCAGGTAGGCCATGAGGTCGTTCTGGCCCAGGAAGCCGCGAAACGCTGAGATGAGATCGGCGACTTCCGTGTGTCCGCTCTTCAGGATCTCGGCGTATTCGCGCTCCGCCTGCTCGGACCAGTGCCAGGTGTCCTCGAAGGCTTCGATCTGCGCGTGGCTTTCGCCGCCCTCCGGCGATTTGAAGAGCAGGTTGTAGTCGCGCTTCGAGTTGAAGGGCGGGTCCAGGTAGACGAGGTCCACGCTCTCGTCCTTGATGGATTCCCGCAGCACCACGAGGTTGTCGCCATAGAAAAGCTGGTTCATCAGACCGCCGGAAGATGCGACCAGTGTAGAGCTTTTCTCCGCGCCCTCCGCGCCTCTGCGGTGAATCAGTTCCCTGGCTTCCCCATCCGCGCCCACTTGTCGGCGAGGGCTTCCGCGCCGCAGTCGCGGGCGAGCTGGGCGGCGGCTTCGGCGAATTCGGGCCGCGGCACGCGGGCGAAGACGCGCTGGAAGATGCGGTCGGCCTCTTCCGGTTTCCCCAGATGCAGCTTCGCTTCGACGAGGGAGGCCACTTCGCCGTTCCATTGGCCGAATCCGAAGGCGCCGCCCATATCCACCGGACCCCCACGCGGGCCCGCATCCTCTTTCGCGGCCGCCTCCAGCTGGCGGAGGAAGGCCTCGTTGGCGTCGAAGGCCGCCTGCAGCACGGGCTCGGCCTCGCGCCAATCACCGCTTTGCTGCGCGTCCTCCACGAAGGCATCGACGGCGGCCTCCGGGGGCCAGCGCCGCGCGCCAGGCAACGGGTCCAGGCCCGCGAGCACGGCTCCGGCGCTTCCCCGCGCGCCCGCCTCCCGGAAGGACAGCCAGAGGTCCCAGCGCCGGGTCTCGGAGGGCTTGTCCCGCAGGGCCTCCTCCACCGCCGGCATGAGCCGCGCGGCCAGCTCCCGCAGACGCGGGCTATGCTCCGCGGCCACGCTCAGCTTGGCCGCGATGAGGACCGGGCTGGACGCGCCAGGGTCCGCGTCGCGCCAGATCCCCAGGTTGAAGAACCGCTCGTAGCGGTCCGCGTACTCGCCCCAGATGCGGTCGTCCCCCTCGTCCCCGAGGAGCGGATGGTCCTTGGGCCGGGACGCGAGCGCGGCCTCGGCCCGCCGCTCCGCGAGATCCCGCAGCTGGAGCAGGAGCTGGGCCTGGGCCTCGCCCTGATCGGGATTGGCGCGCAAGAACTCGCGCAGCGTGTCCGCCCGCGTGCGGAGCGGGCTGCGGCCGTAGGCCTCCGCGAGCGCGGTGGCGGAGGGCGCCTCCGTGCCTTCGGCGTAGATGCGGGGGCCGGGGCCCAGGAGCGCCCAGTGGGGACGGGTGGAGTCCCATCCCCCGAGCGCCGCCAGCTCGCGTCCTGAAGTCGAAGCGCGATCCAGCGCCTGCATCGTGAGCTGGAGCGCGAGGGCCGGTTCCTGTTCCAGCGCGGCCTGCGTCGCAGAGTCGAGGCCGCGTCCCTGCGCGTCGGGAAGCGTGAGGAACAGGCCTTCCGGATGGGGGCGCAGCACCTGGACGAGGCTCACCCGCGTGTCGCCCGCGGTGAGGACCACCTGGGCCCGGAGGCAGGGCGCCAGCAGAAGCGCGACGAAGAGGACGCGTCTCATCGCGCGGCCTTCCATCGGGCGGCGAGCGCCGGCTGGCCGCAGCGCGCGGCGAGGGCCGCAGCCTTCTCCGCCAGTGAGCCCCATCGCGAGGCCTCCATCGCCCCGCGGAACAGCGCGTCCGCCTGGGTCGCGTCGCCCGCGCGAAGGCAGCATTCGATCAACGGGCCCAGGCACCCGCTCCAGTCCGACTCGCGGGAGGAGGCCGTTTGCTCGACGGATCTTTGGAGAAGCGGATGGGAACCGTCCTCCCAGACCGCCTGGTAGTGGGCCTTCAGGGCCTGCCAGTCCCCGGGTGTTTTCGCAGAAGCGAAGAGCAGAGGGATGACGCTTTCAGGGGGCCATTCGCTCTTCGGCGTGAGCGGCGAAGGCCGCAGCGAGTCCAGCAGCGGGCGCAGGCGCCTCCCGCCGGAAGCCTCGCTCATCCGGCACCAGAGGCTCCAGGAGGATTCGGAAGACGGGTCCTGGCGCAGGGCCTCTTCGACGGCCGGCATCCAGCGGAGATAGAGGCCTTGCAGCGTGAGGCTCGCGGCATCGAGGGGGCGCCCTTCGCGGGTCCAGGCCATGTCCATCTCGCGCCATTGGCCGCTGCGGAAGACCGTGTCGAGTTCCTGCGCGAAGGCGCTCCAGGCCTCGAGATCCTGCACGGCGCCCATGGGTTTGGCCTGGCTCAGGTCCGTCTTCGGCGAGCCCTCCGGGGCCGAGGCCCCTGCGAGATCGCCGCCTTCCAGCCGCTCCCTCCTGGCATCCACCTGGATGCCCATGAATCGCTGGGCGGCGGCTTCGCCGCGCTGGCGGAGCACGGCCATGAGCTGCTCGCGGGCCTCGAGGGAATCAGGGTTGCGCTTGAGGTAGGCCTGCAGGTCCTGGGCGCGATCCCGGAAGCCCGCTTCCTGGAGCGTGCGGGCGAAGGCTTCCGGCGGAGGGAGCGCCGTGCCGCGCGCGCGCAGCGCGCCGGTGCGCGCGTCGGCGAGGTACCACTGCGGCGCGGCAGGGAGCCCATGGCTGGCGAGGGCTTCGCGGGCCTTGGCGCCATCCAGCGCCAGCGCCTTCATGGGCACCTGGTAGACCTTCAACGCGGATGCCCCGAGCAGGCTCGAGAACCCCTCCGCCAAGGCGCGGCCGCCCTTCGCATCCACCACCCACAGCGTCGCGGGGGGGGCGCCTTCGCCCTCGCGGTCCATCAAGGTCCGCTGCACCGCCGTCTGGGCGCCTAGCGCGCCGGCGAGCAAGGGCGGGAAAAGAAGAAGACGGCGTTTCAGCAGCATTCCAGGTCCGTCACAACATGCTCAGCCGCGGACGCGAACGCGCCAGCCCGGGGCGCCGTGGAACCCCGGGCTGGCGGCTTCGTGAAAATAGGGCGCGGGCCTGTCAGGGCAGGTAGCCGCCGGGCAGGATCTGGAACGGCGCGGTGATGAGGCGGGTCTGGTCGTAGGGGCTGGAGCCGCTGGCCGTGAACCAGCTGGGGTAGACGAAGTCGCTCATGAGGACGCCGCTGATGCGGTAGCCCTGGGCGTTCTCTTCGCAGGCGTCGCAGACTTCCACGTAGCCCGTGGAGCCATCGGGGTGCTTGTAGGTGGTGTTCACATAGGGGTCCGTGCGCATTTCCAGGACCTCGTGGGAGACCGTGTTGGTCCAGTAGTCCTGGCTCACGCCGTTCACATGGCAGTAAGCGACGGGCAGGCCGCTCTTGTTCAGCACCGTGTGGTAGTCGCCCTTGCGGTCGTCCACGTAGCAGTTCCAGGCGCCCTTGGGCGGGGTCTGGTTGCGGCCCACGAAGACGAAGGTGGCGTCGTTGCCCCAGCGCGATTTGTACTCGTTGTGCACCTGGCTGGCGACGGCGTTGGCCGTGGCCTGGATCGTGGCGTCCGAGACCTTGCTGGTGCTGTTGATGATGGCGATGGTCTGCGCGGGAAGCGCAGCAGCAGCGACGAGCGCTGCGCAAGCGAGAAGCTTCATGGCGTTCTCCGAGATTGAATGGGTGGAATGGCTGAATCGGACTCTACGCCTGCCTCAGCGCCCGTTTTGTTAATTTTTGTTAATTGTTTGAGCGGTCGCAAATGCCGTAATTAGCCCAATTAATAACCGTACTTGCCGATGAGCGGCTTCAGCTTGGCCCTCACCCCTTCGGGCACGGCTTCGGGCCTCGTGAGCAGGGCCGTCGCGAGGGCGCTGCCGCAGGCGCAGGCGCGGGAAGACGCGGCGATGGCCTTCACGGAGGCCTTCAGCAACGCCTCGGCCTTCTGGACATTGGCCGCCATGACCGCCAGCACATCGTGGGTCTCCACGGCCTCGTCGTCCTTCCATGCGTCGTAATCGGTGACGAGGGCGACGCAGGCGAAGCAGAGCTCGGCTTCCCGCGCGAGCTTGGCTTCCGTGGCCTGGGTCATGCCGACGAGGTCCGCGCCCCAGCTCTGGTGGAGTCGGCTGTCAGCGCGGGTGCTGTACTGGGGGCCTTCCATGTTCAGGTAGGTGCCTCCGTTCTCCAGCGGCAGACCCAGCGCGGCGCCCTGTTCCAGGAGCAATGACCTCACCCTCGCGCAGGTGGGTTCCGCGAAACCCGCGTGGGCGGCGAGGCCCGCGCCGAAGAAGCTGCTCTGCCTTCCGTGGGTGCGGTCGATGAACTGGTCCGGCATCCGCAGGCTGCCCGGCGCGTGGCGCCGCTGGAGGCTGCCCACGGCGCTGATGGAGAGGAGCGTCTCCACGCCCGCGCTCTTCAGCGCCCAGATGTTCGCGCGGTAGTTGATCTCGGAGGGCAGGAGCCGGTGGCCCTCGCCGTGGCGGGGCAGGAAGATGACCTCCACGCCCTCCAGCGTCCCCAGCACCAGGGGCGCGGAGGACTCGCCGAAGGGCGTGCGCGCGGTGCGCCGCTCCCGCACCGCGACGCCTTCCATGGCGTAGAGCCCGCTGCCGCCGAGAATGCCGATCATCCCGCCAGTCTAGCGGCGAACGCCCACCTGGAAGTCGAGCGCCCACACGCCGCGCACGAGGACGCGCTCGCCAGGCGCGAGATCCAGGCCCTGGCGGAAGCGCGGGCCGTCCACGACGACCGTATGGTATTCGCCGAACTCGCCGCAGGGATCGCAACCCGCCGCTTCGATCTGGGCGACGAGCTCCCAATCCAGCTCGCGGCCCAGCAGCTCCGGTCCGAGCTTGCCCTCCCGCACGGCCACGATGCGCGCCCGGAAACCCGCTTCCAGGAAGTCCCGCAACACGGCGTGGCGGTCTTCCCGCCAGAGGGGAAGCCGCGCTTCGAGGCCCGACGCCGCGCAGACGCGCCGCTCCCATTCCCGGTGCGCCTCCGTGTCGATGTCGCCGAAGACCGCCGCGCCGGCGCCTTCCGCGCGCAGAGCCTTCAGCCCTTCGATGACGGCGGACTCATAGCCCTCCCAGGAGGCGCGCGCCGTCCGGAGCGGCACGCCCAGGGCCGCCGCGTGGGCCTGGACCACTTCGAGCCTCAGACCGTGGGACCGCGTGCGGGCGCCCGTCTCGTCCATCACCGTGAACAGCGCGCCGCAAGCATCGGATCCCGAAGCGCGGTGCATCGCCAGGCAGGCGTCCTTCCCGCCGCTCCAGGAGACGGCGAAGGTCACGGCAGGTCCAGGATCAGCGTCTCGCCGACGCGCGCGCGGACGCCGAATACCGCCAGGACCCGCTCCGGCGTGAGCACTTCCTCCGGAGCGCCCGCGGCGGCGAGGCGGCCGCCGGAAAGCATGAGCACCCGGTCCATGCAGTGGGCGACGCGGAGATCGTGGACGCTCATGAGCACCGTGCCTCCGGCGACGGAGAGCGACTTCGCCAGCTCCAGCAGCTCCAGCTGGTGGCGCACATCGAGCTGGGAGAGGGGCTCGTCCCAAAGCTGCAACGGGGCCTCCGTCGTGAGGGCCCGGGCGAGGAAGGCGCGCTGGCGCTCGCCCCCGGAGATGCGCGTGAGGGGGCGGTGCTGGAGCGCGCGGAGGTCCATGCGGTCCAGCGCGGCGTCCACCCCCGCCTCGTCATCGCCGTGGGCGAAGCGGCCCATGGCGACCACGTCGCGCACGGGGAAGCCGAACTCCGCGCGCAGCTCCTGAGGCACCCAGGCCAGGCGCCGGCCGCGATCCAGCGCGGGAATCTTCGATAGCGACTCGCCCAGCCAGCCCACTTCCCCTTCGCAGGGAAGCAGACCCGCGAGGGCCTGGAGCAGCGTGGACTTGCCCGCGCCGTTGGGCCCGACGACCGCCGCGAGACAACCGGCCGGCAGCGCGAAGGAGACATCCTCCAAGCGTCCAGGGACGCGGAGGGCCTTCGCCTCCAGCCCCCGGCCCCCAGCCTGCGGCCGCGCATTCATGGTTTCCTCCGCAGCAGCCAAAGGAAGAAGGGCCCCCCCACGAAGGCGCTGACGACGCCGACCCGGAGCTGGCCCGGCGCGAAGCGCGTGACGAGATCGCAGGCGAGGAGGAAGCTGGCGCCGCCGAGCATGGAGAGGGGCAGGAGGCGGCGGTGGCCCGGCCCCACGATCAGGCGCAGCAGGTGGGGCACGACGAGACCGACGAAGCCGATGAGCCCCGCCACGGCCGTGGCCAAGGCCGTGAGCACCGTGGCGAGGGCGATGAGCTTCCAGCGCAGGCGCTTCACATCTACGCCAAGGCTTTGCGCGCCGCCTTCCCCAAGGGCCAGCAGGTCCATGGGCCGGCCCAGGGGCAGCAGCAGCAGGCAGGCGGCGAAGACGCCCGGCACGGCCATCCCCACATGCTCCCAGGTGCGGTCTTCGAGCCCGCCCAGCAGCCAGAACACCATGGTGATGGAGCGGCGGAATTCGTCGGCGTGGAGGCTCAGCACGAAGCTCGTGCCCGCGCCCAGCAAGGCCGTGAGCGCGACGCCGGAGAGCAGGAGCCGCTCCATGCCCGTGCCTTGCCGGGCCAGCATCAGCACGAGGGCCACCGCGAGGAAGGCGCCGAGCAGCGCGAAGACGGGGACCGCGAAAAGGCTTTGCGCGCCGAGCCCGAGGGCCAGCGCGATGACGGCGCCCAGGGCCCCGCCGCTGCTGACGCCCAGCAGGTCCGGGCTCGCCAGCGGATTGCGGAAGAGGGCCTGCATCACGACGCCGGAGGCCGCGAGGCCCGCGCCCACGGCGATGGCGACGAGGGCGCGGGGGAGGCGGAGGTTCCAGAGCACCGCGTGGGCCAGGCCGTCGGTGCCGCGCA
>DATJFC010000201.1:0-2656 GCA_035495995.1 Holophagaceae bacterium | reverse complement strand
CCGTCTGGCCGCCGCTGAATGCGTGGGCGGGGGCGGCCGGATCCGCGGGCAGCAGCGGCGTGCCCTCGCTGTAGAAGAGGGGCTTGCGGGCCGACACGACGATGAGGTCGAAGAAGTCGGTCCAGGCCGGATAGGCCTCATCCTGCCCGTCGAGCAGATGGGACAGCACGCCGCTGGTGAAGCTCCACTCGCTGTTGGTGAGGAGGAAGAGCTTCTTGCCGCCGCGCTTGAGCCGTTCCAGGGCCGGCGCCAGGTGCGGATCCTTGGGGATGAAGAAGTCCCGGTGCTCGAGGATCTCGGCCTTCATCTCGCCGTTGCGGTGCGTGGTGTCGATGGCCCAGCGCACGTCCTGGAAGATGTCCGTCATCGCCTTGCCGGGGATGCGCCCGCCGTCCTCGGCCTCCACCAGCAGCGCGAAGAGGGCGCATTCGGGGATCTCGAAGAGCGTGTCGATGCTGCGGAAGCCTTTCGCGGCCGCGTCCAGCCTACGCCGGCCGTAGACGCGCTCCAGTTCCACCTGCTCCAGGGGCCTCGCGCCGTGGGAGCCGCGCACCACCTGGCGTTCCCGGTCGATCTTGAGGAGGTTGCCCCGGGCCCCGTCCAGCACGAGGCCGCGCGCCGCGAAGTCGGGATCGTAGGGCGCCTCCAGCAGCCAGAGCGGGTAGGCGCGCTCGCGCACCAGCAGGCGGATGGCTTTACGGTAGGCCAGCTCGTCGATTTCCGGGCTGCGGTAGCGCGCCAGCGTGTAGTCCATGTCGAAGCCGATGGCCCGCACTTCGCCCAGCGGCAGGTTGCGCAGCGCGAAGACCTTCTTGTACGGCGGCAGCCGGTCCTCCGCGCCCTCATCGGAAGCGCGGCGGGTCAGGGGCGAGGCTGGATCGTGCATGGCCATGGAACAAGCCTAGCCCGCTTCGCGGGCCGCGGACTTCCGTCACTTCGTCAAAGCGGGGAAGGCGGGCGGCGGGAAGGCGCTAGCCTCGAAGCCAGGAGCCGCTATGAAGATCGTCCTCGTGGCCTTCGATGGATTCACCGATGTGGATGTCCACCTGCCCTGGGATCTGCTGAACCGGGTGCGGCGCGGCGATTGGAACGTGCGCATCGTCGCGGACCGGCCCGTCGTGCGCAGCCAGACCGGCCTCGCCCTCACCGTTCACGGCGGCCTGGAGGAGGTCGCGGACGCGGACGCCGTGCTGCTCGCCAGCGGGCCCGCCACTCGGGCGCTTTGCAAGGACGCGGCCTTCCTCGCGGCGTTGCGCCTCGACCCCGCGCGGCAGCTCGTCGGATCCATGTGCTCGGGCGCGCTGATCCTCGCGGCGAAAGGCCTGCTGGACGGCCTCACGGCGACGACCTATCCCACCGCCCGAAAGGAGCTCGAAGCCTTCGGCGTCCGCGTGGTGGAGCGGCCCTTCGTGGGCCACGGCGCCATCGCCACCGCCGCGGGCTGCCTCGCCGCGCAGTACCTGGCGGGCTGGGTCATCGAGACGCTGCTCGACGCGCGCACCCGGGAGCTGGTGCTGCGCTCCGTTCAGCCCGTCGGCGAAGGTTTCCGTTTCGACGACGCGGAGGCGGTGCGGTCGCTCTACCAGCAGGCCTAGTCTTCCTCGCTGCCGATGCCGTGCGTGATGGCCTGATGGCCGAAACGCTCGAAGGCGATGCGCCGGAACTCCTCCGTGTGGCCCCAGTCCTTCTTCTGCGCCCACAAGGCGAAGTGGATGAGCTCGTGCTCCAGGATCCGCCGCTGCACGGCCTCGGCGTCATGGCAGCGGATGCCGCAGACCTCCACAGGCCAGGGCCAGTCCCGGCGCCGCAGCAGCGGGATGCTGAGGCGGATCTCCGGCCGCCACACGCCCCGCGAATCCTTCTCGATGACGAAGAGCCCCGCGCAGCGCGTCATCCGCGCCGACCACACCACCGGCGGCGGCGCCAAGTCCCAATCCGCCCCTCGGAGGATCGCGGCGGCGCGGTGGCGGGTGGTGGAGGAGGTCAAGGCCGCTTCGCTCCGGGGAGGAAGAGCCGCGGGTCCACGCGGGCGTTGTTGAGGCTCAGGCTCCAGTGCAGGTGCGGTCCAGTGGCGCGGCCGGTCATGCCCACGTGGCCCACGAGATCGCCTTCGTGGAGCGTCTGGCCCTGGGACACGGCGAGGTCCTTGAGGTGGCAGAGCAGGCTCACGACGCCTTCGCCGTGGGCGATCAGCACCGTGTTGCCGCTGAAGAAGAAATTGCCCGTGTGCATCACGGTGCCCGCCGCCGGGGCGCGCACGGCCTGGCCCATGGGGGCGGCGATGTCGAGTCCGGAATGGGGTGCCCGCGCTTCGCCGTTGAAGAAGCGGCGCAGGCCGAAGGAGGAGGTCAGGCGGCCCGGCGTGGGTTGTTCGAAGCGCAGGCTCGGCGCCAGGCCTTCGGGCCAGGCCTCCCAGACGGGCGCCATGAGCGCCTGCTCCTTCGCGATGCGGGCCTCTTCTTCTGGATCCGGATTCACCTGGTGCGGATTCTTCAGCGTGAGGTGCTGCTCGGGATAATGGGCGGGGCGGATGGTGAAGGCCACCTTCTTCCCATCCACTTCGAGGGTGGCCGCGCCCGGCTTGGCGCTGAGGGGGATGCCCACGATGGCCGCCCAACCCCGGCCCTCGGGACGCAGCAGGACTCGCTCCCCGTTG
>DATJFC010000200.1:0-4540 GCA_035495995.1 Holophagaceae bacterium | reverse complement strand
CCGGACAGGCTGATGGACATCAAGGCCTTCAATGAAGTGGCGCCGGCGGTGAACCAGATCGAAGTGAACCCCTTCCACCAGCAGGCCGAGGGCGTCGCGTTCATGCGCGACATCGGCGTGCAGGCCGAAGCCTGGGCGCCGTTCGCCGAGGGGCGCAACGACCTCTTCCACAACGAGGCCCTTGTCGACATCGGGAACAAGCACGGGAAGTCGGTGGGGCAGGTCGTCCTGCGCTGGCTCGTCCAGCGCGGCATCGTGGTTCTGGCCAAGTCCGTCCGCAAGGAACGGATGGTGGAGAACCTGGACATCTTCGACTTCCAGCTGGACGACTCGGACATCGCGCGCATCGCGGCCCTCGAGACCGGCACGAGCAGCTTCTTCTCGCACCGCGATCCGGCCGTCGTCAAGCGGATGAGCGAACGGCGGCTCGACATCTAGCGCGGCACGCGGCCAGGGACTCGCCCCTCAGTTCACCGCGTTCCCGGCGTTGAAGAGCGGGATGTAGACCGCCAGCAGCAGGATCATCACGATCACGCCCATGGCGAGGATGAGCACGGGGCCGATGAGGCTCGTGACGGCGGTGGTGGCCTTCTCGACCTCCTGGTCGAAGAAGGTGGCCACGTGGTCGAGCATGTCGGGCAGGGCGCTGCTCTGCTCGCCCACGCGCACCATCTCCACGGCCAGGGGGTCGATGAGCTTGGCCTGTTCCAGCGAGAGGTGGAGGCTGGATCCCGCCCGCACGGATTCGGTGACGGTGAGGAGGCGCGTCTTCATGCGCTCGGAGGGCGTCGTCCGCTGCACGACTTCGAGGGCCTGCACCACGGGCAGGCCGCCGCGGATCAGCACGCCGAGGGTGCGGCAGAACACCGAGGAGTGGTACATGCGGTAGAGCGTGCCCAGCTTGGGGATGGCGAGGATGATGCGCTCGCCGAGCCTCCGACCCGCCTCGGCCCGCATCATCCACCGGATGGTGAGGATGAGGCCGATGACGAGGAGGATCTGCAGCCACCAGGTGGCCTGGAAGACCTTGCCGATGTTGAGCAGGGCCTGCGTGAGGGCCGGCATCTGCACGTCGCCGCCCGCGTAGAACTCCGCGAAGCGCGGCAGCACGACATTGAAGACGACGCCGAGGGCGATGCTCAGGACGATGGTGAGGAAGGCCGGGTAGAAGAGCGCCTCGACGATGCGGCGGCGGCTCTGGGCGGCGAATTGCTGGAAGGCCAGCCAGCGCTGGAGCACCTCCGGCAGGGTGCCGCTGCGCTCGCCCGCGACGATGTTGCTGCGGTAGACCGCCGGGAACCCGCCGGCCTGCTCCAGGGCCTCGGAGAAGGCCATGCCCTCGCGCACATGCGTGACGGCCGCCTCCAGCGAGCGGCGCAGCAGCGCGTCCTTGCCGTGGCCCAGCAGCAGCTCCAGCGACTGGAGCAGGGGGATGCCGGCCCTCAGCAGGGCCAGCAGCTCCTGGTTGAAGACGATGAGGGACTCGGCCTTGATGGTGGCCGTCGTGCGGAAGGCGGAGTCCGTGCGCGTGATCTCCAGCGGGAAGCCGCCTTCCGCGAGGACGCGGGAGCGCGCCTCATCCGGGCTCGGGGCCTCCAGGTCCTTGAGGAGGACCTCGCCCGTGGGGGAAGTGAGCTTGACCGTGAAGCGCATGGGGATTCCAGGATACTAGAGCCATGCGTCCAATCCCCGCCGTGTTCCTGCTCGCCGCCCCGATGTGCCTTCGGGCCCAGTCGCCCCTCATCCAGGTGGGGACGGCCGAGCCCGCGCTGCTGGACCTCCGCGCGGCGGACGCGGCCCTGCTCGTGCCCGCCGACAACCGCGACGCGGCCCAGGTGGAGGCGGCCCGGAAGGCCTGGTCGCCGCTCATCGCGCCCTTGAAGGCGGCGCCCGCGGCGCGCGTGCTGCTGCCGGACGCGGGCCCGCGCGAGGCGCTCCTGCTGGCGGCCTCCCAGGCCCTGCGCGCGCAATCGCCCGCTCAAACGCTCTTCATCGCTTTCTCGCCCACGGCTCCGCCCCTTCTGTCTGAAACCGCTTGGGGCGCCGTGGACGGCGGCGCGCTGACGGCGGAGGATCTCGGAGCCGGCCCCGCCTCCTGGCGCGACAAGCTGGCCCAGGCCCAGACCCAGTTCCCGGGGCGCCCCTGGACGCTCTGGTGCCCTTCCGATCCTGGCGCCCTCGCTTCCACCCTGATGGGGGATGGCGCGCGCCTGATCGTGCCCGCGGGGGGGCCCGCCGCGAACCTGGCGGCGCTTGTCCCGGCGGGCGAGCTGGAGCTCGCGGGCGGCCTCGGCGACCTCACGGTGCGGAACGGAGGCCAGGCCTCGCGCTGGCGTTTCGAAGCCGGCGCCTGGGTCCCCGCGCCGCCCGCGAAGGCGGACGCGCGCGTGGAAGTGAACGCCGCGGCGGCCTACGACCTCGGCGCCCTGCTGGCGAAGATGCGCGCGGCCCAGCTCCGCGCCCTCGCGGCGGCGCGCACGGTGGAGGCCGAATTCACCGTGGACTTGAGGATGCAGCAGCTGGGCGGCGACGCGTCTTTGGGGTTCCGCTTCCGCCGCTTCGAGCAGGCCGGGCAGGATCCCGAGCTGGTGCAGGAAGAGGTCCGCTTCAACGGCGTGAAGGCGAAGATCCCCGAAGGCGTGCTGCTGCCCACGGTGGAGCCCAAGGCCTCGCTCTCCCTGCCCGTCAGCCTCGCCCTCGCCGAGCATTACCGCTACGAGGACGCCGGGGCGGCGGGCGAGGGCCGCAGGAGGGTGCGCTACGCGCCCGTGGACGCCGATCCGCTGCTTTACCGGGGCGAGCTCACCGTGGACGAGGCGACGGGCCGCGTGCTGGAGGAGACCCGCGAGCGCAGCGGCCTGCCGGGCACCGTGAAGGACGAGCGGCAGACGCTCACCTACGGCGAGCCAGCGCCGGGCCTGTGGCGGCCCGTGGAAGCGCGCACCTTCGAGCGCTGGATCGGGCCCGACGGCGTCTACCCCGTGCAGCGGCGCATCGCGCTCACGGCCGTGCGGGCGGATCCCCCCGCCTTCGACGCGGACCTCGCGGCGGCGCGGCAATCCAAGGTGGCCATGCTCGCGCAGACGAAGGAGGGCGTGCGCTACCTGGTGCCGGACGGCGAGGGCGGGCGCAAGCTGGAGGCGAAGCCGCGCACGCTGGGCCGGGCCCTCGCGGGCGTCGTGCTCGTGGACCCGGGCCTTTCGCCGCCGGTGGTGCCCCTGGGCGGACTCGCCTTCTTCGATTTCGACGCCTTCGGCAAGGGCGTCCAGCTCAACGCCATCGTCGCGGCCGTCTTCAACACCGCGCGCATCGCCGTGCCGCGCCTGCCGGGCGGCTTCGACCTCTCCGCGTCCGGCACGACCCTGCTGCTGAAGACGGATGAGCGCCCCGTGCGGAACGGCCAGCTGGAGGACCGCGACGCGGTGGGCCACAGCTTCGGCGACGCGACCCTCGGGCTCGGCCATGACCTGGGCCTCGGTTTCCGCCTCGAGGCCCGAGGCGACTTCCTCTACGACCACTACGGCGCGCCGCGGGACGACCGCTACGCCACGCCCGGCTTCCAGGCGCCGCCCAGCGGCTGGACGCGCACGGGCACGCTCGCGGCCTCGTGGATCTTCCGCGGCTTCAGTCTCGAGGCTTACGACGCGCGGGGCCAGCGCCCCGGGGGCGTGTGGGGCACCGCCGCCGATCCGCACACCATCCCCGGCGGCGGCCATTTCAAGCGCTGGGGCGGTTCCGTGGGCTACACGCGGGAGATGACGGCCAACCTCTGGTTCAACGGGGGCGTGTCCTTCGATGCGGGCTCGGACTTCGACCGCTTCAACGCCATCCCCGTGGGTGGCGGCTTCGGCGGCGGCGGCGTGCCCGGCATCCGCGCCAACGCACTCACGGCGGACCGCATCGTCTCAGAGCGCGTCGGCGTGGACCTGCCGCCGAGCGCCGCCTTCCGCGCCGGGCTCGATCTCGTCCACGCGCAGGCCCGCGCCCTGGACGACGGCAAGACCTACGCGTTCACGGGCCTCGGCCTCAAGGGCACGCTGCCCGGCTTCTGGGTCTTCACCGCCGTGCAGCTGGACCTCGGCGTCGGCCTCCAGAGCGACGTGCCCGGCGTGAAGGGCGTGAACGGCTACGTGGCACTGCTGAGGGTGTTCTAGGCTTCAACATTCTGGAGGCGACAGTGGGCGTTTTCGCGCGCATCAGGCAGATCCGCTGGTACATGTGGATCGTGGCGCCGCTGGCCCAGTATGGCGCTTGCAACCTCCTAGGCGAAGGCGCCAGGCTCTATTGGTCCTGGAAGGGCTACCAATTCGAGCGGGGCCTTGCGGTTTCCGATGGACTGGTCGTCCCGACCTTTCGCGAATACCGATGGGACAAGTGCCTGCAGCTGGATCCGGTTCTCGGCCAGCAGTTCGCGAAGAGCCTCTGCCAGTCTGGGGAACAGGCCATCAAAGAGCTGCTCCCACCCGAAGAGCAGCAAGCCGCGAGCGACAGACTCTCGAAATTCAGAGAGCAGACGCGCCTTGTGAATGACGCGGACATG
>DATJFC010000199.1:0-3686 GCA_035495995.1 Holophagaceae bacterium | reverse complement strand
GGGCGTCAGGCATCGGGCTTCGGGCCCACATGCATGGATGCCGTTCGAGCAAGGCGGCCTGGCTTGCATGAAGACCCGAAGCCCGACGCCTGCCGCCTGAAGCCCGCCTACGGCTTGAACGGCTCCACCAGTGGCGCGCTGCAGGCCAGGTCCGCCAGCGTCTCGATGAGCACCTTCTCGCCCCGCTCCAGATCGGCCACGGGCACCTTCTCGTCCACATCGTGGCCCGGGTAGGGCTTGCCCGGGAACCACATGCCGAAGGCGATGGCGTGGGGCAGCCGCTTGGCGTAGGTGCCGCCGCCGCTGATGGCCGGGGCGGGATGCTCGCCCGTGGCCTTCGTGTAGTCGGCCATGAGGCGTTTGATGAGCTTGGCCTGGGGGTCAAAGGCGAGCGGCACATCAAGATAGAAGCCGGCCGTCGCGAGCTTGGCGCCCGTGCGGGTGTTGAAGGCCGCCACCTGCGCGTCCATCCGCGTCTCCAGCGCCTTGCCGAAGAGGGGCGGCGGGGTGCGGAGGTTGATGAGCAGAGCCCAGGCGCCGGCCTCGGGGGCGCCCAACTTGACGATCCGGTCGCTGGGCCCCGCCATGGCCACATTCACGGCCACGCGGCCCCAGAGCGGGTCCTGCTCCGTGAGCCCGAGTCCGTCGCCGTAGAGGCTCGCCCCCGCCTGCCGCGCGAAGGCGAGGAGATCCTCCGCGCCGCCGCTGGGCAGCTCGTGTTCGGTGGCGGAGGCCAGCGCCATGAGCGCGTTGCGGCCGCCTTCGAGGTTGACGCCTCCGTGGGCGGACTTGCCGGCGGTGGTGATCTCGAGATGGCTGCCATCCGGCTTCGCCTGAAGACGCGTGCCCGGAGGCAGCGGCTTCGCGGCGAGGCGCTTCATCAGCGGCGCCCAATCCGCCGCGCCCTCTTTCCAGCGCAGCACGAGCTTGGCCTGGTCCGGCACGATGCTGGGGGAGAGGCCCGCGTCCAGGCTTTCGACTGCGTAGGGCTCCGTCCGGCCGGGGCGCTCGCCGGGCGCGGTCTGGACCCACAGCGCGTTCCAGGCCTTCTCCCCCGCGACGACGGGGAAGGCGCTGTCGAGGACGAGGCTGTAGTCCGGCGCCTTGTGGTCCTTGAGGTAGAGGCCCATGTCCGCGGAGCCGCTCTCCTCGTCGCTGCCCACGAGGAGGCGGATGGTCTGCGTGCGCTTCGCGCCACTCAGCTCCAGCGCCTTCATCGCCAGCAGGGCTTGCACCAGCGGCCCCTTGTCGTCCGCGGCGCCGCGGCCGATGACATTTCCATCCTTCACCGTCCCCGCGAAGGGCGGGAAGCTCCAGTGGGAGGCGTCCACCGGCTGCACATCGCCGTGGGCGACGAGGCCGAGCACGGGCGAGCCCTCAGGGCCCGGCAACTCGATCTCGAAGACGGCGCCCGTGTCGCGGAAAGGGAAGCCCAGCTCCTGGGCGCGGGCCTGCAGCCAGGCCTTCTGATCCGTCCAGGCCTGCGCGTTGCCTGCGACCGTGGGGAAGTGGATGACCTCCGACAGCCAAGGCAGCAGGCGCGCCCGTTCGTGCTTCTCGTAGGCCTGCCACGCCTTCGAGGCGTCCTGCGCGGAAAGGGAGAGCACGGACAGGACTGCGAGCGCGATTTGACGCATGACAAGCTCCTTGCCTCACACTGTGAAGGCAACCCCACCTGGACGCCACCATGCTTGACGCTTCGCCAAACACTCAAGCCGGCTCCTGGCCCGCCGCGCCCGACACGGCCTGCGCGTTGCCGCCGCGTCTGGAGACGGAGGTGGCCATCCTCGGCGCGGGCATCCACGGCGCGGCCCTCGCCCGGGAATTGACGCTTCGCGGAGTGGCCTGCGCCGTCATCGACAAGGGCGCCGTGGGCGGTGGAACGAGCCAGTGGTCCAGCCAGCTGCTGCACGGCGGCATCCGCTACCTCCAGACCGGCGACATCACGCAAATGAAGGAGGGCCTTCGCGAGCGCGCCGCGTGGGCCCGCATCGCGCCCACGCGCAACCGGTGGGAGGCCTTCTGGATGCCCCATCGCGGGATCTGGGAAGGCTTCACGCACCGCATCGGCATCGGCCTCTACGACCGCTGGGGCTCGGAGCGGCCCGGCTGGCCGGACTCGCTGGAACTGGGCGCCGTGCCGCGGGAGACCTTCTTCGCCGATCCCCGCGCCGTGCGCACGAAGTTCCGCGGCGCCGTGGCCTACGCGGACCTCATCACCCACGACCGCGACCTCGTTCGCGACATGATGGCCTCCAGCGCCGCCGCGTTGCTGGATTTCCACGAGATCGAGGGCTTCGAGGACGCGGGCGGCGAATTGAAGGCCGTGAAGGTCCGGGACCGCCGCGATGGAAGCCTGCGCGAGGTGGCCGCGAAGCAGTTCGTCTTCGCGCTCGGCCCCTGGATGGACCGCTGCCTGAAGGCCTGGTTCAACGAGGACTCGAGGCGCTTGCGGCTCTCCAGCGGCATCCACCTCTGGTTCGATCCCAAGGGCACCCCGTTGGAGCGTTGCGAGCGCCCCTGGGCCATGATGCGGAGCAAGGGCCGCATCCTCTTCGCCATTCCCCGCGACGGCCTCCTCCAGGTGGGCACCACGGAGCGCGAAGTGGAGGACGGCTGGGTGCCCATCGTGGAAGCCGAGCGGGAGGACCTCTTCAATGTGCTGGGCCGCATCATCCCCGGCATCGCCTGGCGCGAGCTGCCCGTCGTGGCCGAGGAGCTGGGCGTCCGTCCGCTGGTGGCCGCCAAGGGCGGCACGGACAAGCTCAGCCGCGAGGCCGTGCTGGAGACCCACGCCCGCTTCGGGAACCTGCGCCTCGTCCTGGGCGGCAAGCTCACCACCGCCCGGGCCCTCATGGCCAAGCTGGCCACGGACCTCACCGGCGACCCTTGCCCCGCGTCCGCCACGGTCCCGCTGCGTCTTTGGGATGGACAATGAAGGCCCTTTCGATAGAATGGTCCTTCCGGCACCCGTAGCTCAGCTGGATAGAGCAACAGGCTACGAACCTGTAGGTCGGGCGTTCGAATCGCTCCGGGTGCACCAAAACAAAAGCCCGCCATCGGCGGGTTTTTGTTTTGGTGCACCCGATCACGCGCGTGGGCGAGGCGAAGGGGATCGGCGAGTCCCGCGGGATCCGTTGAGCGATTCTCACGCCTGGCGGCGTTCCCTCCAGCTATCGGACGCTGCACTGCAGCGTTCTCCCAGTCGCCTTCGGCTCCTGGAGCTGGAGCCTCCACTCCGGGTGCTGGCGAAGCGGCGTGAAGGGGGGAGCCGCGCCGTGGGCTTGGGGCAGTTCTCCTGCCCTCAGCCTCCCGCCGGGGTCAGGGGCATGGATGGATTATTGACTGTAACGATCATTTCATGAAACGATCGTTACATGACGCCCCGGAAGCAGGAACTCCTCGACCGCCTGATCGCCTACCTCATCGAGCACGGGCCGGCGGACCTCTCCCTGCGTCCCATGGCAGAGGCCATCGGGACCAGCGCCCGCCTCCTGATCTTCCACTTCCACTCGAAGGAAGAGCTGCTCGCGGATGTCCTCGGGGAGATGCAGGCGCGGCTGCGGCGATCCATCCTGAAGCTGCAAGCGGGCCTGGATCCTGAGGGTGACACGCCGCTGCTCAGGGTCATCTGGGGTTGGGCGCTGGCGAAGGAGAATTTCGGCCACCTCCGCCTCCTCTACGCG
>DATJFC010000198.1:0-3429 GCA_035495995.1 Holophagaceae bacterium | reverse complement strand
GGACAACGGCCTCGCGCGGATCGAATGGCCTTCGCCGTTCACTTGGCTGGACACGCGCCAGGGCTTGAAGGGGACCATCTGGTCCATGACGCGGCACGAGGGGCGCCTCTTCGTCGCGACGGGGCAGGGCGCCTATGTGCTGGGCCCGGCGGCCCCAGGCGGAAGGCAAGCCTTCATGCCGGTCGCGAACACCCAGGCCCAGTGCCTCGCTTTCTTCGAGATGGACGGCCATCTCCTGCTGGCCAACGCCCGCGGCGTGCTGGAGATCAAGGGGGACGCGGCGGTCCCCGTCCGCCCCTCAAGCACGGTCGCGATCTCCTTCCTGCGCTCGAAACGCGATCCCGCCCGTCTCTTCGTGGGCCTCCAGGGTGGTCTCGCCTCCCTTCGTTTGACGGGCGGCCATTGGGTGGACGAAGGCACGGTCCCTGGCGTCTCCGACGACATCTACTCCATGGGCGAGGATGAGGATGGCCGCCTGTGGCTGGGCACGGGCGCGCAGGGCGTCTTGCGCGTCTCCTTCCCGACGGGCTGGCCCGGCGGGACCGCGCCCCGGGTGGATAGTTTCGGCCCGGGCCAAGGACTGCCTTCCTCCAACCAGATCATCATCGTACCCATGGAGGGAGGCCTCCGTTTCGCCACGCACGGCGGCATGTTCCGCTTTGAGGAGGCTTCCGGCCGTTTCACGCTTGATCCCCGTTTCGCGGACCTCGCCTCCCGCTGGTTGAAGACCGTCGCGCGGGATCCCAAAGGCCGGCTGTGGATGGATTGCGTGGATGAATCCGCAGGAGTCCACGAGACCGGCGTCGCGACCCCGGGGCCGGACGGAGCTTATCGATGGGACTCCACGGCCCTCCGGAGAATCTCCGACACCGATGTGGAATCCATTTTTCCGGACGCTGACGGGATCATCTGGCTCGGTGGGCCGGACGGCGTCGTCCGCTTCGACCCTTCAGTGGGCCGTTCGCCGGACCCTCCTTTCCCGGTCGTCCTGGGCAGCATCCGGACGAAGGACGGCAGCGCGATCGCGCCTACGGGCCTGGCTCCCCGGTTGCCCTACGCGCGCAACGCGCTGGCCTTCGAGTTCGCGGCCCCTGGCTTGGATCAGGCCGCCGCCACGCAGTACCAGGTCCTGCTGGAAGGCTACGACCGCGCGTGGGGCCCCTGGTCCGGCGAGACGCGGAAGGAATACACCAACCTCCATGAGGGCGCCTACCGGTTCCGCGTGCGGGCCCGCAACATCTACGGCCGCGAAACCGGCGAGGCGGTCTTCGCCTTCAGGATCCGACCGCCCTGGTACCGCGCCTGGTGGGCCTATCTGCTCTGGGCGGCCTGCGCCCTTGGCGCCCTCGTGCTCGCCATCCGCGCGCGCACGCGGATTCTGCGCGAGCGCAACGCGCGCCTGCAAGCCCGCGTGGCGGAGGCGACGGAAGAGCTCCGCGAGCGCGAACAGCTCCTGGCCCATCAGGCCGCGGACCTTGCGAATATGAACCGCGATCTCAAGGCCCTCAACGAGCAGAAGGACCAGTATCTCGGCCTGGTCGTCCATGATCTGAGGAATCCGCTCAACGGGATCCTGCTCTCCGCGGAGGTGCTGGCGGAGGAGGCGCCGGACGACAACCTTCGGAACCGGGCGGCGCGGATCGCCCGCACCGCGACGGAAATGGGCGGCCTCATCGGCCGGTTCCTGGACATCGCCGCCATCGATGCCGGGAATGTGCAGGCCCGGCTCGAGCCTTGCCGGCTGGAGGACCTGGTGCGCGGGGCCGCGGAGGACCACGGGCCCCAGGCCGCCAAAAAGGGAATCACGATCCGTTCCATCGTCCCGGATCCGGTCGAGCCTGCCTGGGCGGATCCGGCTTTCGCGAAAGAGGTCCTTTCGAACCTGCTTTCCAACGCCATCAAGTTCTCGCCGCCGGGCAGCACGGTCACGGTGAGGATCGAGCTGACCCGGGCGGAAGTGCTGCTTTCAGTCGAGGACGAAGGCCCGGGACTCACGGATGAGGACAAGCGCCGCCTCTTCGGCCGCTTCGCGCGGCTCACGGCGCAGCCCACCGGCGGCGAGCCTTCGGTGGGCCTCGGCCTCTCCATCGTGAAACACATGGTGGAAGCCTGCGGAGGGCGCATCTGGGTGGACAGCGACGATGGCAAGGGCGCCGCGTTCCGAGTGGCGTTCGCGAAGGCGGATGGGGAAGTCAGCGCAGTCCGTTGACGAGGAAGAGGCGGGAATGCACTTCGCGGCACCCGATGGCGTACGCCTCGCCTTCCTGGGCGGAAAGGGCCGCGTCGATGAGCGCGCCCGCATGGCCGTAAGCGGCCATGGGGAAGGCGGCCTGGCGGGAACCATCCGAAAGATCCAGGGTCGCGGCCAGAAAGGGCAGGCGGGGTCCGGTCACCAGCACATGGCCCGAATCCTTGCCCCAACCCATGAGATGTTCGCCCGGCGAGATGCCCGGCACGGACCGGGGCAGCGACTGCGCGTCTTCCAGGCTGAACCGGGTCAGCAGCGGGCCCGCCTGGACGAGGAGCCACTTCCCGTCCGGCGACACGAGGAACGGCAGGTCCGGCGAGATGCCTTCAGGACACACCGCCTTCAAGCCGGAGCCGTCCGTGCCCAGGCGCCACACCCTGAATCCGCCCGCGCCCGCGATTCCCGAAAGGAACAAAGCGCTTCCATCCGGGGCCCACGCGATCTGGCGGAGGCCGCTGAAGTCCGGGACTGGCAAGGCCCGGGCGCCCCCCCGGCTCCAGATCGACAAGCGCCAGCCGCTTCCCTGGGGCGACGCGAGCGCGACGCTGGAACCGTCGGGCGATGGGGCCGCCAGCTCAGCCTGGCCGATGGGCTCCGCGCCTTGGCCGATCTGGACCCGGTAGACTTTTCCGCCCGGCGCGCCTCCAGGCGAGAGCACGGCGGCCCAGCTCCCGTTCGCGGAGAGACCGAGTAGTTTTGGATCCACACCTTCCACCTGGGTCGGGTCCCCGGTCGCCCCGCGCGCGATCACCGCCCGGGAGCTGTGCTCCTGGCAGATGAGGGCCTGGCCGTTGGCGGAGAGATCCAGGATCGTCAGGCTTTCAGGACCGGCGAGGATGGGCCGGAGCTTGCCGCGCATCGAGACTGAGAAAAGCGCCCGCGGGCCCTCCGCCTTCGCCCCTGTGAACCAGATTTCGTTGTTGGACGACCAAGCGAGGCCCTGGAGATCGCGCCAGCCTCCGGTGAGGCTCTGGCGGGTCCCTTCCTGGAGGTCCAGGAGCTCCACCGCTCCGCCGCTCCCATCATCCGAGTGGTCGATGTACGCGAGCCAACGTCCGGAGGGGGAGATGCGCGGCGTCTCGAGCCAGCCTTCCGACTCCGCTCTCACCTGCCCAGGCGGGGCCTCCAGGCGGTACCGCCCGCCCACGTGGCGGACCACCGCGATCAAGGTTCCTCCCGGC
>DATJFC010000197.1:0-3280 GCA_035495995.1 Holophagaceae bacterium | reverse complement strand
GAGCAGGAGGCCGCCCACCAGCTCCGGCGCTTCTTCCAGGCGAGACGGGCGAAGTAGATCCGCTCAGTCCTCCGCGCCATCAGGCGGCGGACCCTGGGGCGGCGGGCCCTGCTGGCCGCCCTGCGGTCCATGGAATCCATGGGGGCCGTGTCCGGGGCCTTGCCCGCCGGGTCCCATGCCGGGCGGATTGGACATGAGCGCCTTGGCCTTGTCCCGCTGGGCCGCCGTCAGCACCTGCCAGCCTTCCGCCGTCATCGCCCGGGCCTCCTCCACCAGTTCGCCTTCCCGCGCGGAGGCCGCGCTGACGAGGGCCGCGAGGTCCCGCGCCGAGATGCCCGGGGCTTGGATCGCTTCATGGATCGCCCGCTGGGCCTGATGGAAGGCGAGCCCCTTCGTCTCCAGCGCGTCCATGTGGGCTTTGCAGACCGCGTGGAGCTTGGTGGCCTGGTCGTCGCTGAGATCCAGGTCCCTGGCGACGCGGAGCAGGGGGATGTCGAAGGGAGGGTGCCCGCCGTGCTGGCCCATCGGGCCTCCCGGAGGCGGCCCCATCGGCGGGGCTTGGATGGCGGGCGGGGACATGAGGATGAACATCGGTGGCTCCTTGGCGCGGATGGCGCACTCAAGGTGATGGCTCCGACGGACCGGCGGCACCCTTCAAAGCCGGAAGGCGCGGCAGGCGGGCCGAAGCGCCGATAAGGCCGCTGGACGGCGGGCTCTCTCCGCTACGCTTGGCGCCATGGATGCAGGGAACCTCAAGCGCTCGCTGCGCCGCCGCCTCCGGCGGCCCGGGCTCTGGCTGGGCGCCCTCGCGCTTGGCCTGCTCTGGGTGCTCGTGCGCTTCCGCCTCGACGCGCCGCTGGGCGGCTTCGGGCTCGGGGAAGTGTGGCTGCCGGGCTGCGCGCTCCTCGTCATCCTGTTCATCGCGCCCTTGCCCTGGCAGTGGACGGGCGATGCGCGCGCCCTCGCGCCCGCGCCCCGGGGGCTCGCGCAGGCCCTCCCCTTCAACGCCGCCTGGATCGCGATCCTGCTCGCGGCCTTCGGCACCCGGAACCCGCCGCCTCGCCCGCCCCCGCCCTTCCCTCCGCCACCCGGAGCCTCCCAGCCCCCTTCGCCGCTCAGCCTCGACTTCCTGCACGGTTCCCTCATCCTGCTGGCCGCGCTGGCGGCCGGCCGCCTGCTGGCCCAGAGCGAAGCGGACGCGCTGCGGGCGGAAGCCGCGGACGCCTTGGCGGCGCAGGCCCGCGGCCAGGCGCTCCAGGCCCAGCTCCACCCCCACGCCCTCTTCAACGCGCTGTCCGGCCTCACCGAGCTCGTGCACGAGGACCCCGAGGCCGCCGAGGCCGCCCTCGTCACCCTCTCCGATTTCCTGCGGCGGCTCATGCGGCAGGGCGCCCGGGGCCAGGCGCCGCTGGGCGAGGAACGCGCGCTCCTGCTGCTCCAGCTCCGCATCGCCGAACTGCGCCTGGGGCCGCGCTTGCAGACGGATTGGGACTGGCCCGAGTGGGCCGACGCGGCCACCGCGCCGCCGCTGCTGCTCCAGCCCCTCGTCGAGAACGCGCTGCGCCACGGCATCGCCGCGCGAACCCTGGGCGGGCGCCTGCGCATCCGCGCCGCGCGGGAGGCGGGCGCGCTGATGCTGGAAGTGGCCAACACCGGCGAGCTCGTCGAGCCTTCGCGCGAAGGCATGGGGCTCGGCAACCTCCGCGAGCGCCTCGCCCTGCTCGATCCGCCGGGCCGCCTGGAGCTCACGCAGGTCGGCGGCTGGACCCGCGCGCGCGTGGTGATTCCGGAGCGCCGATGAGCGCCGCGATGCGCGTGGCCGTGGCCGAGGACGAGCCGCTGAACCTGCGGCGCCTCGTGCGCCTCCTGGAGGAATGCGGATGCGAGGTCGCCGCGTCATTCCCCGATGGGGAGCAGCTGGCCGCGTGGCTGGATGGCGGCGGGCGCGTGGACGCGCTCTTCCTCGATGTGGAGATGCCGGAGCTGGACGGCCTCGGGCTCGCGCGGCGCCTCGACCCCGCGGTCCCCGTCGTCTTCGTCACCGCCCATCCCGAGCACGCGGTGGAGGCCTTCGAGGTGGAGGCCTTCGACTTCCTCACCAAGCCCGTCACCACCGAGCGCCTCGCCCAGGCTTTGGCCCGCGTGCGCAAGCGCATCCCCGCCGCGCCGGGCGCGCCCGCGCGCAAGGGCAACCGCTTCGCCGTGCAGGCCGGATCCGGCCTCGTCTTCCTGGAGCTGGGCCGCGTCACGCATTTCGAAGTCGTGGACGAAGTGGTGTGGGCCCACGCGGGCGAATCCTTCCGCACGCTCTGGCACAGCCTCGGCGAGGTCGAGACCCAGTTCCCCGAGGCGGGCCTGCTGCGCGTCCAGCGCCACCTGCTCCTGCGGCCCGAAGCCATCGTCGGCCTGCGGCCCTCCCTCAACGGCCGCCTCAAGGTCCGCCTCCAGGGCGGCTCGGAGCTCGAAGCCAGTCGCGGCGCCGCGCCCCAGCTCAAGGAGCGCCTCGGCCTCTCGGGCAAGGACGTGGACCGGAAGTAGCAAGGTCCGCCGGAGGCCGATAGACTGGAAGGTCTGGAGAGCTGGCCGAGTGGTTGAAGGCACCTGACTCGAAATCAGACGTGGGGCAACTCACCGGGGGTTCGAATCCCTCGCTCTCCGCCAGACAGTCTGCGAAAGCAGCCCCAATCCCCAGGCCCTTTGAGCAAACGCCCGTGTGGCGGGGCTCCCAGGCCCTGGGGATTGAACCGGAGAGGGTGCCGCTCCGGCCGGAATGAGGCCGATTCCCCTGAATATCTCCAGAGGGCCAGGAGTGGTTAAGTTCCGGGTCCGGCGGGGCGCTTTAGGCCTTGGGATCGAAGCCCAAAACCCGCCGTTGTTCCGCCCAATCCAGGGGGAACTTCTTCAGAATGAGCTTCTCCACCGTCAGGTCCTTCGGCTGCCGCCCCTCCAGGATGGTCTCCACGATGTCGGGGGCCAGCCAGGCGCAGGGCAGGAGTCGGGCAACCTGCTGACCGGAGATCCCGTTCATCCGGGCGATCTCCTCGCGTGTCCTGACCTGGCCAGAAACCAGCAGCTCCCACCAGGACCGTGCCCGAGCCAGCGTCTGGATGAGGGGCCGATCCAGATGAGCCTCGCCCCAGGCGCCGCCCGGCCCTGGGATCACGAACCTCAGTCCGCGTCCGCCCCTCTTGAGGCGGCTCTCGCTCTCTAGGGTGATGAGCGCCTGGACTCCTTCTGCTGGAGCATCTGCCAAGCCCAGCCTGACCCGCAGCGCATTCGC
>DATJFC010000196.1:0-6211 GCA_035495995.1 Holophagaceae bacterium | reverse complement strand
GGCTGGTCCTTGGCGGCAGGCTTGTCCTGGACCGCGAAGACGGGCATGGAAAGGGCGGCGGCGAAAGCGACGAGAACGAGTTTCTTCATGGGCACCTCCAGGGGTAGGCCCCCAGTGTACGCCCGACCACAATGGGGGCATGCGGAAACTCGCGGTCATCCATCACCGGCATGAAATCTGGGCGCCCGCCCTGCGGGACGCGGAGCCGCGGATCGAAGTGAAAGGTTGGCACCCCAAGGATTTGGCCGCCGCGGACGCCGCCTGGCTCGCGGAGGCCGAGGCCCTCTTCTGCTGGAAGCTGCCGGAGGGCTTGGCGGCCCGCATGCCCCGGCTGGCCTGGGTCCAGAACAGCGGCGCCGGCGTGGACCACCTCGTCCGGCACGCGGAACTGGACCCGCGCATTCCCATCACCCGGGCGGACGGCGCCTTCGGGTATTGGATGGCGCGCTACACGGCGGCCCATCTCCTGATGGAGGCCCAGCGGATTCCGGGCTGCGCGGAGGCCCAGCGCCTGGCCGTGTGGAACGCGAAGCTCGTGCCCGAAGATCTCACTGGGAAAGCCGCGCTGGTCGTGGGTTTCGGCCGTATCGGCCGGCAGATCGGCCGCGCGCTGCGGGAGCTGGGCATGGCCGTCACCGGCATCGTGCGCGCGCCGCGCGGGGATTCCGAATTCGAATTGCGGGGCCAGCAGGACCTGCCCGCCCTCCTGCCCCGCGCCCGGGCGCTCGTCCTCGCCGCGCCGCTCACGGACGCGACGCGGGGGATGGTGGACGCGCGCCTGCTCGCGAGCGGCCACGCGGGCCTCACGCTCGTCAATGTGGGCCGCGGAGAGCTGGTGGTCGTGGAGGACCTGCTCGCCGCGCTGGATGACGGGCGCCTGGGCCGGGCCGTGCTGGATGTCTTCCCAGAGGAGCCCCTGCCGGCCTCGTCTCCGCTGTGGCGCCATCCCAAGGCGGCCGTCACGCCCCACCACGCGGGGCCCAGCGTGCCGGAGCACCTGATCGCCGACATCCTCCCCAACCTCCGCCGCTACGCCGAGGGCCTTCCCATCGAAGGCGCCGTGGACCGGACGAGGGGCTATTGACGGACGGCGCCACGGTTCCCGCGCCGGAGCCACGATCGCGGAACTCCCATGCCCCGTGTGGCACTCAGAAAGCATCCTGCGCGAACCGGACCTCACGACCCTGCTCGGGAGTCCCCTGGACACCGGAAGCGGCGCATCCGCCCTCGAGGACCTGCTCCACTGGCTGAAGGCCGCCTCGGCCGGAAGCGAAGAGGGGCCGGCCCCCCGCACGCTGCGCCTGCGCGCGCTCGCGGCGGCGATCGCGGCCCATCCGGAAGCGCCCCGCCTCATCGAGCGGCTCGGCGCGGCTTGGCGCCACGCGAGCGCCGTGCGGCTCCTCGCGGAGACGGGCCTTCCCGACCGCAACACCTTCTTCGGCGAAGCGGTCCGGAAGGTCGTGGACAGCTTCATTCCCGTGGGCGAGGAGGCTGAGGACCTCCACGCCATGCTGGTGCGCCTGCGGCTCCAGGAAGCGGACGCGGCCTGGATCGAGGGCTTGGCCGAAGAAGACATCGCCTTCTGGCGCCAGATCCTGCTTCCGGAGCCCGCGCAATGGACCCGGGCCGTCCGCCTGCTGGCGGCGCGCGCCTCGGCCGTGGGGCTCGCGCGGGACCTGCTGGATCTCGATCCGGACGCGGAAGGCGACGCTCCTTTCCTCGCGCTTCCCGAGGCCGCCCGCGCATGGATCGAGACGCCCGGCGACGAGGCGGCCCAGCGGCGGTGGGACGGGGTCCGCGCCACCTGCCGCGCCAAGCTGGGCGAGGCGGCAGAACGCCTCGACGAGCGCGGCGTTTCCGCGGACCTCGTCTACCGCATGGAGCTGCTGGACGCCCAGCTCGCGCGCATCGACGGCCTGCTGCACGCGGCCGCGGGCCGGGAGGACAAGCGCGTGCTGGCCGCCCGGCTCGTGCGGGACGCGGTCCGCCACCGCAACCTCCGCGCGCATCTCGGCGTCACCTTGAAGCGCCTCGCGCGCAAGGTCGTCGAGCACACGGGGGAGACCGGCGAGCATTACATC
This sequence comes from Holophagaceae bacterium, assembly GCA_035495995.1. Classification (GTDB taxonomy): domain Bacteria; phylum Acidobacteriota; class Holophagae; order Holophagales; family Holophagaceae; genus JAFDVN01. The sequence goes on along the minus strand of DATJFC010000196.1, from coordinate 4,130 downwards.
GTACGGGACCGCAGGGAGTGGAACCTCATCGGCCGCGCCGCGGCCGGCGCGGGCCTGCTGACCGTGCTCACCGCCATGGGGAAGTACGGGGTGGCCGCCCTGCCCTTGTCTCCGATGGTCGAGGGGCTGGCGCTCGCCGCCAACTATTCCGTGAGCTTCATCCTCATGCAGATCTTCGGCCTCACCTTGTCGAGCAAGCAGCCCGCCATGACCGCCTCCGCCCTGGCCGCGGGCCTGGAGCGCGAGGACGGCATGGATGAGGAGGTGGAGCTGGTGGCGGCCATCACCCGCTCCCAGTCCATCGCGACGCTGGGCAATGTCCTGGCGACGGTGCCGGCGAGCTTCCTCGTCTGCTGGATCTGGTGGAAGGTCTCCGGCGCGCCGATGCTCGGCGGCGAAAACGCCCATCATGGCGTGACGAGCCTGCATCCCCTCTTCTCGTGGACGGTGCCCTTCGCCATCTTCACGGGGGTCTGCCTCTGGGCGCAGAGCCTCGCGGCGGGCTGGGCGGGCAACTGGGCCGCCTACCGCCGCCTGCCCCAGGCCATCGCCGCGAGCCCGCGCCTGCGCCGGGCGCTGGGCCTGAAGGGCTCCGCGAAGCTGGCCGAGGCCACGCGGCGCCACCTTTCCGGCATCGCCGGCTACCTCACGCTCGGCCTGCTGCTCGGATTCGTGCCCATCGTCGTCACCAAGTTCATCGGCATCCACCTGGAGGTCCGCCATGTGACGCTCCAGGCCTCGTCCCTCGCGCTGGACGTGGGCAGCCTGTGGGGCACGGCGGACTGGCACTGGAGCGAGGTGCTCATCTCCTTCGGCAGCATCGCGATCATCGGCGTCTGCAACTTCGGCGTCTCCTTCTGGCTCGCGCTGCGCACGGCCATGCGCGCCCGCGACCTGGATTCCAAGAGCCGGCGCGAGCTGCGGCGGCGCATCTTCTCGGCGCTGAACCAGCGGCCCGCCCGCTTCCTCTGGGCCCCGCGCAAGAGCGCCGCCGGTAGAATGGGGCCCTCCGCCGAAGGATCCAGCCATGCGTGAACGCGCCTTCCTCCTCCTCCTCGCCGCCGCGGCGCTGCCCGCCCAGGTGAAGCAGATCCGGGAGAGCCCCGCGGCCTCCGTCAGCCAGGATCTCGGCCTCACCCATGTGGAGATCAGCTACCACCGCCCGGCCGTGAAGGGCCGCGTCATCTGGGGCGGGCTCGTGCCCTACGGCCAGGTCTGGCGCGCGGGCGCCAACGAGGCGACGACGATCTCCTTCAGCACGGCGGTGAAAGTGGCCGGGCACGAGGTGCCGGGCGGCACCTACGCCTTCTTCGCCATCCCCGGCAAGGAGCGCTGGACGCTCATCCTCGACAAGGAGCCGAAGCAGTGGGGCGCCTTCGACTACAAGCCGGAGCAGGACCTGCTGCGCTTCGAAGCCGCGCCCGAGGCCGCGCCCATGCAGGAGCGGCTGGACTACACGCTGGAAGTGAAGGACCAGGGCGATGCCATCGCCACGCTCCATTGGGAGAAGCTGGCCGTGAGCTTCCCCATCAGCGCCGATGTGGATGGCGTCTACCAGGCCTACCTCGCCGATGAGCTGAAGAAGGCGGACGCCTCCAAGGACCCCAAGGAGCGCTGGGAGATCTACTTCTCGGACGCGAAGTACTGGGTGGGCCGCGGCGAGCGTCTCGACGAAGCCGCCGCCACCTTGGACAAGGCCGCGGCCATCCGGGACAGCTTCCGGATCTACGACCTGCGCGCGCGGCTGCTCCAGAAGCAGGGCCATGTGAAGGAGGCCCTGCCCCTGCTCGACAAGGCCATGTCCATGGCGCCCGCCCAGGGCGCGCCTAAGGAGTATGTGGACGGCCTCGCGGCGCTCAAGGCGGAGTGGAGCAAGTGAAGCGCGCCGCCGCCCTCGCCGCGTTCGCCGCGCCCGCGCTCTTCGCGCAGGCCTATCCGCAGAACCCGGACCTCTTCCCGCAGCTGAGCCCCGCGGCCCAGGTGAGCCAGGTCATCGGCCTCACCAAGGTCACCATCGACTACCACCGCCCCGCCGTGAAGGGCCGCAAGATCTGGGGCGACCTCGTGCCCTACGACCAGGTCTGGCGCCTGGGCGCCAACGAGGCGACGACGATCACCTTCAGCGACCCCGTGAAGGTGGATGGCTACGAGGTGCCGCCGGGCACTTACGCGCTCTTCGCCATCCCCCACGCCGATGCCTGGACCATGATCCTCAGCAAGCACGCGCGGCAGTTCGGCGCCTGGGAGTACGACCCGAAGGAGGACCTGCTGCGCTGGGATGTGCGGCCCAAGGAAGTCGGCTCCAACGAGTGGCTCACCTTCGAGATCTATCCCGCCAGCGCCAGCACGGCCTATGTGGACCTCTACTGGGAGCACCAGCGGGTGAGCTTCCTCGTGGAGACGGATCTGGAGGCCCAGGTGCAGGCGCGCCTCGGCAGGGCCCTCGCCAAGGCCAAGCCCGGCGATTGGGAGATCTGGTCCCAGGCCGCCGAGTACTGCGCCGAGCAGGAGGTGAACCTGCAGAAGGCCATGGAGTGGATCGACCGCTCCGTGCGGATCCAGGAGAACGCCACCAACCTCTTCATCAAGGCCCGCCTCCAGCGCGCCCTCGGCCTCAAGGAAGAGGCCATGAAGACCCTGGACCAGGCCCTCGCGATGGCGAAGACCAAGCACGCCGCGCCCGCGGTGATCGGCCCCATCGAAGAGACCAAGCAGCGCTGGGGCGTGAGCTGACCCCGGCATTCCGCTCAAAACCAGTTCACAGCTGGGCCACCGCGAGCCTCACGAGCTTCACGACAGGCTCGATGTCGCCGGGGGTATCGAAGCGGACCTCCATCCACGCGGAGTTCGCCGTGCGGCCGGGGTGGCGGCGCGAGCCGGGCGGATGCGGCATGCCCAAGGCCTTGATGACCTTCTTCGTGAGCCGGAGATCCAGCTCGTGATCATCGTGGAAGTGGGCGAAGGGCCTGTCGCCGTAGAAGAGCGCCGACCCGCCCGACACCGGCGAGGGCCGGTCTTCGACGCCCTCGATCTTCCGCAGTTCGTGGAGGAGTTGCGCCTTCAGCGTGTCCACCCGGATTCCTCATTCATAACGAAGGCGCGCACCCCATCGTAAGTCGAAATCTACGCCACATTCTGCCCGATGCGCCACATGACGCCGCTGGGGTCGATGAGGACGAAGTCGCGCATGCGCCAGGGCTGGAGCTCGATCTCTGTAATCTTCACGCCGTACTTCGCCGCAAGATCCGCGGACTGGACCTGGGCGCGCCAGGCGTCCACATCCTCCACCAGCAGGTGCATCATCAGGTTGTTCGCGAGCCCTTCCTGGTAGAAGTCCTGCAGCAGGAAGCTCGTCTCCCCGTGCTTGAAGTAGGCGACCCCGCCCCCGTCCGATCCCAGCTCGAAGCCCAGATCCAGGTAGAACTGCTTGGACCGGGCGTAGTCCTTGGCGGGCACGAAGGCCTTGATCTCGGTGACGCGGAGGTTGGGCATGGGAATCCTTCACACAAAGAGATGAGTCAGCCTAATGGACCCGGCTTCCACGCGAGGGTTGAAACGCTTCCGATGGGGGCCCGTGAGCGAAGGGGCAGGACCCGACAGGCGGCGCCGGGCCTGCGTTCAGGCGGGCCGGATGATGTCGACGGAGATCTCCACCGCCGGAACCGTTCCCCGGTTCTCGAGCCAGTGCAGGGTGTTCCGGTCCTCGGGCCAGCCCGCCCCGGGCCCATAGTCCGTCGCGACGCCGTTCCGATGGTCCGTGATCGTCCCCTGCAGGATGAAGACGAGGCCGGGCCGGTCCTTGTGGTCGTGCACCGGCCCGAAGACGGCTCCGGGTTCCATCGTCACCTTGCGCATGCGGAGCTGGCGCCCCGCCATGCCCTCGATCTCCGCGCCCAGATCCACCGTCGCGAGCAGCTCCACCGCCACGCCCTTCGTCTCCAGCGCTTTCCGATCGTCACTCATCGCGCGCTCCTCCCTGCGAGTCTAGAGATTAACGAAAGAAGCTCAGCGGACCAGGCGCTGGTGCCTGGGTCTGTTGCAGCGAGAGGTTAGGCCGAGACGCCATATGGCCCGAGATCTTTAGGTGGTGGGAATCGGAAGGTTATGTTGACGAAGAAAACTTAGCTTGT
>DATJFC010000195.1:0-6224 GCA_035495995.1 Holophagaceae bacterium | reverse complement strand
AGGAAGCGGAAGCTCCTCCGGCGGCAGCGGCACCATGAACGTCCGCATGGTGGACGGCCCCATCAGCGGCTACCAGAACATCTTCGTGAACATCCAGCAGGTCCAGATCCAAGGCTCCAGCGGCTGGGTGACGCTCTCTTCGCCCAACCAGACCTACGATCTCCTGAGCCTCACCAACGGCATCAGCGCCAGCCTCGCCAACGGCGCCACCCTCCCGGCGGGGCACTACGGGCAGATGCGCCTCATCCTCGGCACGGGCAACACCGTGGTGCTTTCCGACGGGTCCACCCAGGACCTGACGGTGCCTTCGGGCCTCCAGACCGGCGTCAAGCTCATCGCGAGCTTCGATGTGAAGGCGGGCACGACGGAGGATGTCTTCATCGACTTCGACGCGGCCCACTCCATCCAGGTGGTCCAGACCGGCGCCTCCAGCAAGTACATCCTGCGCCCCACCATCCGTGCCTTTGACAAGCTGGCGACGGGCAGCGTGAGCGGCAAGCTCACGGACGGCTCCAACCAGCCCATCGCCGGAGCCGAGGTCTTCGCCGAGACGCTGGATGCCTCCGGCAGCCCCACCATCGTCCGCGGCGCGCTCACCGCTTCCGATGGCACCTACACCCTGGACCTGCTGCCCGACGGCGGAACCTACTTCGTGGTGTCCCAGCCCATCACCGCCTCGGCGTCGTACAACGCCCAGGCCAGCGCGGGCTTCATGGTCTCCAGCGCCACGCCCACCTTCACCTGGAACACGAGCTTCACGCAGGCCCTCGCGACGGGCACCGCGACCGGCACCTACGCCTCCGTGACCGGTTCCAACCAGTCCGACATGGTGGACCTCATCCAGACTCTGCCTGAAGGCGGCACGGCCACGAACGCGGCCTTCGTCGTCCAGACCCAGATGGCGGTCGTGGCCGGGCTCACGGAGAGCTACACCTTCAGCGCCGAGCCCACCGGCGATTACACGGTGCGCAGCACCCGCACGACGCTCAACGCGGACGGCAGCACCACCGTCTCCGCATCGGTCACGGGTTCGGGCACCGTCACCTCCGGCGGCACGCTGACCGTCAACTTCTGATCCGCGCCGCCTTGCAGGGGCTCAAGCCGCGAGGCTTGAGCCCCTTCGCTGTTGAGCGGACAATGGAGGGCTGAGGTGCGCGATGGGTGAATGCGTCATTCCCAACATGACCTCCATCGAGGTGGTGGAGTCCAAGTCGGTGTTGCCGGAGGGATTCAAGGCCGCCATGGGCGACCTGAAGGCCGTGGACATCACCCAGCCCGTGCTGGAACTCATCCGCCGCACCTCCTCGCGCATGCCCCAGGACATCATCGACGCCCTCGTGAAGGGCCGCGACGCGGAGGAGGCGGGCTCCCGCGCCTTCAACACCCTCAACGACATGGTGAAGAACATCCTGCTGGCGGACGGCCATGTGACGCCGCTCTGCCAGGACACGGGCACCGTGCTCTTCTGGGTGAAGCATCCCTACGGCCTCAGTCAGCGCGCGGCGAAGCGCCAGATCCGCGAAGCGGTGGTGAAGGCGACGGAGCATGTCTGGCTGCGCCCCAACTGCGCCAAGGCCCTGAGCGGCAAGAACAGCGGCAACAACCTGGATCCCTTCGGCGAGGGGCACCCCATCGTCCATTTCGAGGAATGGGACCAGCCTGAGATCGAGGTCAGCGTGATGCTCAAGGGCGGCGGCTGCGAGAATGTCGGCGCCCAGTACCGGCTCCCTGATGTGACGCTGGGTGCGGGCCGCGATATCAAGGGCGTGCGCAAGGCCATCATCGACGCCGTGGTGAAGGCCCAGGGCCAGGGCTGCTCGCCAGGCATCCTCGGCGTGGCCATCGGCGGCGACCGCGTGAGCGGCTACGAGAAGAGCAAGGAGCTGGTGCTGCGCAAGCTCGGCACCGCGAACCATGATCCGGAGATGGACGCCTTCGAGAAGGATCTGACGAAGGACCTCAACACCCTCGGCATCGGCCCCATGGGCTACGGCGGCGCCACCACCGTCCTCGGCGTCCATGTGGAGGAGATGTACCGCCATCCCGCCAGCTTCTTCGTGAGCATCAGCTACATGTGCTGGTCTAGCCGCCGGCGGACGATGACGATAGACGCCAAGGGCGAAGTGGATTTCGACTGAACTGCATAACGCCAAGGCGCGAAGCCGCAAAGCCGCCAGCCCTTGGTACCGCGTCTTGGCGCCTTCGCGACTTGGCGTTGAAGCTTTTGAGAGGTACCCATGATCCGTCTCACCACCCCCATCTCCGAAGCCCAGGCCCGCGACCTCAAGGTGGGCGACGAGGTGCTGCTCAACGGCAAGCTCGTCCTCAGCCGCGACATGGGGCACAAGTACATGAAGGAGCAGAAGCCCGAGTGGCTGAAACCCGTCCTCAAGGACATGGTCATCTACCACTGCGGCCCCGTCGTGAAGAAGAACGAGGACGGCAGCTGGACCTTCGTGGCCGCGGGGCCGACGACGAGCATCCGCGAGGAGCCCTACGAGAAGGAAGTGATCGAGACCTATTCGGTGCGTGGCGTCATCGGCAAGGGTGGCATGGGCAAGCGCACCAGCGAAGGCCTCCAGTCCACCGGCGCCGTCTACTTCCACGCCACCGGCGGCGCGGGCTCTCTCATCGCCGAGCGCGTGAAGCGCGTCGTCGAGGTCCACATGCTGGAGGAGTTCGGCAGCCCCGAGGCCTTCTGGGTCATAGAGGTGGAGGACTTCCCCGTCGTCGTCACCATGGACAGCCACGGCGGCAGCCTCCACGAGCAGGTGCTGGCGACGGCTGAAGAACGCGCCAAGGCGCTGATGTCGAAGTGAAAGACATCCTGCGATTTCTGCGAATGGGGTCGCGCGGCTTCGGTGGAATCGTTGGAATCGCCGGATGACTTCTCTTTCCTGGTATCGCCTCCGCCAAATCTTGTTTGAAAGCCTCGCGGCCTTCCTCGACGAGGACGAGGCCCGCGCTGAGGGTTCGCTCTGGCTGGAGGAGGGCCTCGGCAAATCGCGTTCTTGGATGGCGGCGCATGGAGCCGAGGCGGTTCCCTTTGCCGCGAAGGCCCAGGTGGCCGCGTGGCTGAAGCGGCGCGAGACCGGCGAGCCCTGGCAGCTCATCCTGGGCTGGACGCCCTTCCGGGGCCGCCGCTTCAGGGTCACGCGCGACACGCTCATCCCCCGGCCCGAAACGGAGCTGGCGGTGGAGGAGGCGCTGAAGCTGGGCCGCGCGCGCGGCGCGAAGCGTGCGGTGGATGTGGGCACGGGCAGCGGCGCCATCGCCATCAGCCTCGCGCTGGAATCGCCCTGGCCCCTGTCCGCCGTGGAGCTGAGCCCGGCCGCGCTCATGATCGCGAGACAGAACGCGGAAGCGCTGGACGCGCGCGTCACCTTCTTCGAAGGCAGCCTGCTCGATCCGCTCCCGGGGACTTTCTTCGCGGACGGCCGCGCCCTCGTCGTCGCGAACCTGCCCTATGTGGACCCGGCCGACGCGCCGGACCTCCAGCGGGAGCTGGCCTTCGAGCCGGAGATGGCCCTCTTCTCGCCCGGCCGCGGCCTCGACCTTAACAAGGCGCTCCTCCGCGACGCCCGCCTGCGGGGCGCCTGCGGCATCGTCCTGGAGCTGGGCGCGGGTCAGGGCGGGGAGCTCGCCGCCTTCGCGGATGAGAACGACTGGGACGCCGTCCGCATCGTGAAGGACTGGCACGGCCACGACCGCGTGCTGGTGGCGGAAGCGCCCTGAGCCGATCAAGCTGGTCCCATGACCCCCTTCAAGGACCTGACGAAGCCGCAGCGCCACGCCTTCATCGCCTCGCTGGCGGGCTGGTCGCTGGATGCTTTCGACTTCTTCCTCTTCGTCTTCGCCATCAAGGCCATCGCGGGGGATTTCCACACCGATGTGAAGGCGGTGTCGGAAGGCATCTTCATCACGCTGGCCATGCGGCCTCTGGGCGCGCTGTGCTTCGGATGGCTCGCGGAGCGCTACGGCCGCCGGCCCGTCTTGATGATCAATGTCCTCAGCTACGCGCTCTGCGAGCTGGCCTCCGCCTTCGCGCCGTCGCTGGGATGGCTGCTCGTCTTCCGCGCCCTGTTCGGCTTCGCCATGGGCGGCGAGTGGGGCGTGGGCGCGGCGCTGGCCTTCGAGACGCTGCCCGCGAAGGGCCGGGGCTTCTTCTCGGGGCTGCTGCAGGAAGGCTATGTGCTCGGCTACCTGCTGGCGGCCCTCGTCTTCAAGTTCGCTTTCGACAAGGTGGGCTGGCGCGGCATGTTCATCCTCGGCGCGAGCCCGGCCCTGCTCGTCTTCTTCATTCGCCGGAACGTGGAAGAGTCGCCCGCCTGGGTGAAGGGCGCGCACGCGAAACGCGCCACCGCCCGCGAGATCTGGGCTTCGGTGAAGGGCCACCTGCCCCTGCTGGGCTTCCTCATCCTGCTCATGGCCTGCTTCAACGCCTTCAGCCACGGCTCGCAGGATCTCTATCCGACCTTCCTGCAGATTCAGCACGGCTTCAGCACGGGCACGACGGCGAATATCGCCATCGTCTACAACCTGGGCGCGCTTTCCGGCGGCATCCTCTTCGGCGCCTTTTCCGAGCGCATCGGCCGGCGCCGGGCTATCGCGCTTGCGGCCCTGCTCGCGCTGCCGATGATCCCGTTATGGGCGTACTCGGCGACACCGCTGATGTTCGCGCTGGGCGCCTTCCTCATGCAGTTCATGGTGCAGGGCGCCTGGGGCATCGTGCCCGCGCATCTCAACGAGCTGTCGCCGCCGGCCGTGCGCGCCATCCTGCCGGGCTTCGCCTACCAGCTGGGCAACCTCGCCATGGCGAAGATGGCGCCCTGGCAGGCCGGAGTCGCGGAGTCGCACGGGAACGATTACGCCTTGGCCCTCGCCTGGACCGTGGGCATTGTCGGTCTGGTGCTGGCCGCGGTGACGCTGCTCGGCAGAGAGGCGAAGGACGCGGATCTCAGCGTCTGATCCAACAGGAAGGCGCGAAGAAAAGCTGTTGAACCACGGAGGCACGGAGGCAGGGAGAGGTTTAGGCAGTTCGCCGGCCTGGACCGGGGATGAAGCGGGAGCGGGCTGCCACGCGCTCGCGCGTTCTGGCCCGCTCCCGCTTCATCCCGCCTTCGCACGAAGCGCGAAGGTCGCCGCAGGCGGCGGTCCTGGCCTGGTGGGACGGCGCCCCTCTGCGCCTCCGTGTCTCCGTGGTTCAAACGCTCTAAAGATCGAAGCCTTCACTCCGGATGCCGGAAGGGCGGCGGTCCCTCGCCGCCGGTGAGCTTCTCTTCGGCGGGCGGGTCCACGGCGAGGATCGGGAAGCGCGGGGGCTCGCCCCAGGCGAGGTCGCTGCGCACCAGGCTTTCATCGAAGAAGCCCCAGTGGACGAGGCCGTCAGGGCTTCGAGGATCCAGCAGGTAGAAGGCGACGCGGCCATTCTTCTGATCCAGCGGAATCCACAGGGCGCCATCGAGATCTGCGCCGGTCCACTTCTGGAACATGGGCTTCAAGGGCGCCTGAAGGCTCCAGCCTCCTTGCAGATCCAGCGCGAAGACGCCCTGGAAGGCCTCCTTCGCGAGCGTCCGGTTCGATTCGACGAAGTAGCCGAGCGGCGCCTTCGGCCGCGAGGAGCCCGGGAATACGCGGATGCCGTGGGCCTCGAGCACGGGCCGCACCTTGAAGGCGTAGGCGGGGTCCACGAGGTAACCGGCGGGCGGTTTCACGAAGTCGCGGCCTTCGAAGGTGACGAAGCTGGGCAGCGTCACTTCGCGGCGGCCCTTCTCGCCCACGAGCTTGCGATCGGCATCCCAGATGGGATCCACGACGGTGAAGGCGTGATCCTCGGTCTTCACCATCTCGGCCTTGAGGGGCAGCTCCGGTCGCCCCTTCATCCAGGCCGCGTCGGCCTTGGCTTCGGCGGTCTTCACTTCCTCTGTGTGCGCGGCCAGCCAGTCGAGGCAGGCGAGGACGAAGGCCTTCGTGTCCGCGATGCGCTGCGGGTAGGTGTCGTAGACATAGGCCTCGCTGAGGATGGCGAGGCGGTTCCGAAGGCCGGGATAGTTGCTCAGGTAGCGCGGAAAGGCCTCGAAGGTGGTCCACTCCGTGGGCGCCGGATCGTGCTCCCTGGGCCCTAAATTGCCGTAGTCGTAGGTGGGGAGTCCCTGCTGCTCCAGTTTGGCCCGCACATCGGACAGCAGCGCGCGGTTCATGGCGCCCACGCCCGCGTCCCCGCC
>DATJFC010000194.1:0-2731 GCA_035495995.1 Holophagaceae bacterium | reverse complement strand
AAGCAGGCCCTCACACAAGGGCCCCTCGCGGCCTGGACCGCGATCTCCGCGCGGGAAGGCGTGCTCGTCGCCGCCCTGGACGGGGTCAAGGGGCCCGATGGGCATTCCGGCTGGAATGACTGCCGTGGAGACGCCTCGGGCAACCCGAAGACCGACGATGTGGCCTTCGTGAAGGCGGTCGTCGAGCGGCTGATTCAGGAGTCCCATGCCGATCCGAAACGGGTCTACATCATGGGCATGTCCAACGGGGCGATGATGACGCTGCGGCTCGCCCTGCAGCTGGATCCCGCGCCGGCGGCCTTCTGCGCCGTCTGCGGCCTCATGTCCGAAGGCGCCCCTTGCGGCGGCGCGGCGCGGCCCATCCCGGCCCTCCTCATCGACGGCACGGAGGATCCGCTCGTCCCCTTCAACGGAGGCCAGGTGCATTTCTACAGGAAGATGCGCGGGGGCGTGGTCAGCGCGGACCAGACCGTGGCCTTCTGGCGCGCGGCTGAAGGCCTGGGCCGGACGCCGGCCGTGGCCTCCGAATTCCCGCACCTGGATCCGTCGGACCCCACGCGGGCGCTCAAATCCGTCTGGGGCTCGTCCGGCGGAGCCCAGGTGGAGTTCATCCGCGTTGCGGGAGGCGGCCACGCGGAACCCACGCTGGGGCACCCCTACGGCGCGCTCTACCGCGCCTTTACGGGCAAGCAGAACCGCGATTTCGAAAGCGCCGAAGAGGCCTGGGCCTTCTTCAAGGACAAGCGTTCGAGGTAGCGGCTACTGCCTGAAGGGCTGGGGGCCGGGGATCGGGTCGAAGCCCGCCGTGTCCACGGACTGGCCGTCGTGGTAGAGCATGTCCTTCGCGAGCCCGTCCCCGCCGGGCGCGAGGTCGGTGCCGAGGGAGGCCAGGTTGTAATGGTCCAGCTTGGTGTTGAAGATCTGCTTCGAAGGGCCCCGGTTCGGGGAGAAGGTCACGATCGGCTGGCCGACATAGGCGCGGTAGAAGAAGGGATGCCCCCAGGAAGCCTGGGGGACCTGGTCGAGGTATTCGGGGACCAGGTCGTTGAGGCTCGGCGGATACTCGCCCCGCTTGTCCTTGTAGCGGTTCAGGGCGCCGACGACCTTGTTCAGTGCGAAGCGCGTCTCCTTCGTGCGGGACTCCTGGGCGTTGTCGATGAAGGTGTTGATGAGCACCAGGTCCTTTTTGGCCTGGAGCGCCGCGTCGCTGCCGGGGTAACGGGCGATGAGGTCGTTCCAGAGGGCCCGGGCCTCCGGGAACTTGTTCGCCACGCTCAATTTCCGGCCTTCGTCGTAGAGGCTCTGGGGAAGGCGCGGATACTGTTCCTGCGAGCAGGCCAGGAGAGTCCCCAGCAGGAACAGCGGCATCAGACGGGAGGTCATGGCCCGAAGCGTAGCAGGGGGCTGGAGGCCGCGGAAGGCGATTAGACTGGAGCCCTGCGGAGGTTGGCCATGCCGGAGCGTCCCTGGCTGGTGGGCATCGTCGGAGGGTCTGGCAGCGGCAAGACCTCCGTGGCTGTGGAACTGGTGCGTCGCATCCGGCGGCGCGGCGTGCAGGCCCTGCTCCTGGACATGGACGCTTACTACGCGCCCATGGAGGTGGTGCGCCAGCGCTTCGACGGGCGCCTGCTCAACTGGGACCATCCCCACGCCTTCGATCTGGAGCTCATGGCCGCGCATCTCCAGGCCCTCCACGCGAACCAGCCCATCCGCAAGCCGCGCTACGACTTCACCATCTCGGACCGCATCGGCTGGGAGGACCCCATGCTCCCCGGCCAGGTCGTGATCCTGGAAGGGCTCCTCCTCTTCGCGCTCAAGGAGCTGCGGGACCAGCTCGATGTGAAGGTGTTCGTGGACGCGGACGCGGACATCCGCATGCTCCGCCGCATCCGCCGCGACACCACCGAGCGGGGGCGCAGCCTGGAGAGCGTCATGGAGCAGTACGAGATGAGCGTGCGCCCCATGCACCTGGAGTTCGTGGAACCCAGCAGGCGCTGGGCGGACCTCATCGTGCCCACGGGGGTGGAGAACAAGACGGCCCTGGACCTGCTCACCCATCATGTCGTCCAGAAGGTCCGGTCCCGGGACAGCGGGCAGGAAGGCGCGCCCGAGGGGGCCGCGAACTGATGAGGCTGCTGCGCCAGCATCCCCCGACCTTCGACCCCGCCACGCCTTGGATCCAGGAAGGGGAAAGCGTGCGCCAGGACTCCCGCCTCTTCCGGCAGGTGGTGGCCACGCGCCGCAGCCCCCACACGGGCCGGGAGCACGCCTTCTACCGGCTGCAAGGGCCGGACTGGGTGAATGTCATCGCGTTCACGAAGGCCGGCGACCTGCTCGTGGTGGAGCAGTTCCGCCACGGCATCGACGCGCCCACGTTGGAGATCCCCGGCGGGAGTTGCGATGAAGGCGAGTCGCCCCTGGAATCAGCCCGCCGCGAATTGCGGGAGGAGACCGGCTTCGAGGCCGGCCGCTGGATCAGCCTGGGCCACTGCGCGCCGAACCCCGCCACTCTGGCCAACCGCTGCCACACCTTCCTGGCCCTCGACTGCGAAGCCGTGGCGGACCTGGCCCTCGACCCAAGCGAGGAGCTGCGGCTCTGGGCCTATCCCTGGCCCGAATGGGAAACGGCCCTCCGCGGCGGCGAGATCCAGCACGCCCTCGTGCTCACGGCTTTCTTCAAGCTGGACCGCTGGGAGGGCTGGCCGGCGCTTCGGGAAGGCCTCCAGGCGCG
>DATJFC010000193.1:0-2243 GCA_035495995.1 Holophagaceae bacterium | reverse complement strand
GAGAGTCGTCTACCTGGACTCCGCCGTGAGCGGCCAGATGCCCCTGCCCGTCATCGACCGCATGCGGCATTACGAGACGCTGGAGCACACCAATGTGCACCGGGGCGTCTCCACCCTGAGCCAGCTGGCCACGGACGCCTTCGAAAGCGCCCGGGTGAAGGTGCAGCGCTACATCAACGCGGCCAGCGACAAGGAGATCGTCTGGACCCGCGGCACCACGGAGGCCCTGAACCTCGTGGCCCAGAGCTGGGGCCGGGCGAATGTGGGAGCGGGCGACGAGATCCTCCTCAGCGCCATGGAGCACCACGCCAACATCGTCCCCTGGCAGATGCTGGCGGAAGAAAAGGGCGCCACGCTCCGCGTGATCCCCATGACGGACGCGGGCGAACTGGTGCTCGACGGTTTCGAGGCGCTCGTCACGCCGAAGACGAAGGCGCTGGGGCTCACCCATGTGTCCAATGTGCTGGGCACGGTGAACCCGGTGAAGGAGATCATCGCCCGGGCCAAGGCCGTGAATCCCGCGCTCGTATCCGTCATCGACGGCGCCCAGGCCGTGCCGCACACGAAGGTGGACGTGCGCGGGCTCGGCGCGGATTTCTACGCCTTCAGCGGGCACAAGCTGAGCGGCCCGACCGGCATCGGCGTCCTCTACGGAAAGCTCGGCCTGCTCGAAGCCATGCCGCCCTGGCATGGCGGCGGCAACATGATCCGCTCGGTGTCCTTCGAGAAGACGACCTACATGGGCGCGCCCGCGAAGTTCGAGGCGGGCACACCTCCCATCGCCGCCGCCATCGGCCTCGGCGCCGCGCTGGACTATGTGACGGCCCTGGGCCTGGACCGCATCGCGGCCCACGAGCACGGGCTGCTGGTCCTCGCCACCGCGAAGCTCTCAGCCATTCCCGGCCTGCGGGTCATCGGGACAGCCAGGGACAAGGCCTCCGTCCTCTCCTTCGTCGTGGAGGGCATCCATCCCCACGACATGGGGACCATCCTGGATTCCGAAGGCATCGTCGTGCGGGCCGGGCACCACTGCGCGCAGCCTGTGATGACGCGGCTCGGCATCCCCGCGACGACCCGGGCCTCCTTCGCCTACTTCAACACCGCCGCCGATGTGGACGCGCTGGAAGCGGCCGTCCGCAAGGCCGTTGAGATCTTCGGGTAGACCATGGCCGACATGCGCGAGCTGTACCAGCAGGTGATCCTGGAGCACAACAAGAAGCCCCGGAACTTCGGGAAGCTGGAGCCCTGCACGCACCACGCGGATGGACACAACCCGCTGTGCGGCGACCAGCTGAGGCTCACGGTGCAGGTGCAGGAAGGCCGCATCGCCGACATCAAGTTCGAAGGCAGCGGCTGCGCCATCGACGTGGCCTCGGCCTCGCTCATGACCGGCGCCGTGAAGGGCAAGACCACCGAGGAAGCCGACCGCATGGCGGACCAGTTCCGGGCCATGGTGCGCGGCGATCTCGATCCCGCCCAGCCCAACGACCTGGGCAAGCTCACGCTCTTCCAGGGCGTGAAGGACCTGCCCAGCCGCGTGAAGTGCGCGGTGCTGCCCTGGGCGACGCTGCACAGCGCGCTCAAGGGCGAAGAGATCGCGAGCACGGAATGAATATTCACCACGAAGGCACAAAAGACACGAAGGCCACGAATTCGCCTTGGTCTTCTTCCTTCGTGGCTTTCGCGGCCTTCGTGCCTTCGTGGTGAGACATGCCTAAGATCGCCGAGATCGAATACACGCCCAACCCCAACGCGGTGAAGTTCCTGCTGAAGGAACCCGTGGCGCTGGGATTCCCGAAGAGCTTCCCCAGCAAGGAGATCGCGGAAGCGGACGAGCTGGCCAAGGGCCTTTTCGCCGTCGGCCATGTGGTGTCGGTCTTCATGCAGGAGAAGTGGCTCACGGTCACGAAGGACGACGGCGCCACTTGGCCCGACCTCCTGCCCAAGCTGGCCGCGCCCATCCGCAGCGCGGCTTCGGCGACCGGGCAGGCGCCCGGCGAGGCGCCCCAGCGCAGCTTCGGCGCCCTCTTCGACCCAGACGATGAAGTGCTCAAGAAGGTCCAGCATGTGCTCGACGAGGCCATCCTCCCCGCGCTGGCGGCGGACGGCGGCGGCCTGGAGCTGGTGGGCCGCCACGAGAAGCAGGTCATGATCCGGTATCAGGGGGCTTGCGGCACCTGCCCCGCAAGCCTGACGGGGACGCTCGCCGCCATCGAGGGGCTCGTCCAGAAGGAGATCGATCC
>DATJFC010000192.1:0-3534 GCA_035495995.1 Holophagaceae bacterium | reverse complement strand
TGAGACGGTGGAACTCGATATCTCGATCGCCAGGTTGACGCTGACTTGGAGCAAGGATCATTTCCATGGCGAATGGAAGCAGGGCGGGGCCCCTCTTACTTTGGAGCTGAAGCCGGTCGCGGAGTTCCCAAAGACCGTGCGGCCCCAGACGCCCAAACCCCCCTTTCCCTACAAGAATGAAACCCTCGCCATCGCCAGCGAGGAGGGCGTGACTCTGGGCGCCACGCTTTCGATCCCCGAGGGGATGGCTCATCCCAATGTGGTGATTCTGGTCGGAGGCAGCGGTCCCGGAACCCGCGATGAGGAGGTTGCGGGTCACAAGTCGTTCGCGGTGCTGGCCGACCACCTGACGCGGCAGGGCGTGGCCGTGCTCCGCTATGACAAGCGCGGGGTTTCCCGCTCCACCGGCAATTACAGGCAACTGACGTCTGCTCAGCTGGTGGACGATCTGAACGCGGTTGTCCGGGCCATGAAGGCCCGCAAACAGTTCAACCGCCTTGGTCTGGTCGGCCACAGCGAAGGGCCGGAAATCGCCGCGGCGGTGGCTGCCGCCCATCCCGACTCGGTGGACTTCCTTGTATCACTGGCGGGTGTGGGCCTGAACGGCCTGGATGCCATGCTGGTGTAGGACCGGATGTGGGCCAAGGATCACGGCGCCGATACGGCGGAAGTCGAGAAGCTCATGGTCTACGTGCGCAGGTACTACCAAACCGTCATGGCGCAGGCCGAGGTGGAGCCTCGAATCGCAGCCCTGAAGGCCCTCTATGCGGACCTTTCGCCGGAGGACAAGGCGCTGGTGGAGAAGCGCCACATGAACGAAGGCACGCTTTCCACCGAGTGGGCGGCCCAGCCGTTCCTGCGCGTCTCCCTGCTCTCCGATCCTACGGCGAGCTGGCGCGCAGTGCGGTGCCCCGTGCTGGCCCTGAACGGGAGCCTCGATCACCAGGTGCCCGCCGAGGGGAATCTGGCTGGAATCGTCGCCGCGCTGAAGGCGGGCGGAAACCAGAAGGCCGAGTCCGCCACGCTGCCCTCGCTCAACCACCTCTTCCAGACGGCTAAGACTGGCGATGAGGAGGAATATGCCGCGCTCGACGAAACCATGGCCCCGCTCGTGCTTCAGCGGATCTCGGCCTTCGTGAAGGCCCAGCGCTGAGCCCAAGCAAGGGAGCGCTGCGGAAGGCGTGAAAGAGAAGCGCAGGATACGGGCCGACGGGATCGGTGCGCGGGCCGGGCGCGCAGGATGCGCCCGGCCCGCTGGTGGAAGACGGCGCCATCGCCATCCACAGATAACGACGCCCTAACCCCCGTCCGTTCCGAGAAGCTCTTAAAGCCGCGCCCAATCCTCGGGGTTCGTGATTTTCAAGTTGCTGCCGGGGGACGGGATGACCTTCACCCGCAGGCCGAGGTGCTCTAGGAGGGAAACATCGTCCGTGCCGGTGAACCCGTCCCGCTCGGCCGCGGCGAAGGCTTCGCGCCAGGTGCCGAGCCGGGCCACCTGGGGCGTCTGGGCGCGATAGAACTGCTCGCGGGGTTCCGTGGCGAGGACGCGCATCTGCCCATCCACCCGCTTGAGGGTGTCCGTGCTGGGCTCCGCGAGCAGGGCGGCGTCCCACTCCTCCAAGGCCTCGAGGGCGGTGCGGATCGGGGCCGCGGGCGGGAAGGGGCGGACGCCGTCGTGGATCAGCACGGCGGCCTGCGCCTCGTCCGGCAAGGCCGCCAGGGCGGCGGCGACCGAGGCCTGGCGCGTCGCGCCGCCCTTGGCGATGAAGGTCGGGGCGAGGAAGTTCCAGCCTCCCACCTCGATCAGCCGGTCCTCGGGCACCGCGAGCGCGACGCCGGCGAGGGCGGGCATGCCTTCGCCGAAGAAGGCTTCTACTGTTGCCTTGAGCAGCGGCCGTCCGTTCCAATCGCGGAACTGCTTGGGCACGCCGCCGCCCATGCGGAGGCCCTTGCCGCCGGCGGCGATGGCGAGGTAGACGCGCATCAGAGGCCCAGCAGCGCGCGGGCCTCGGCTTCAAGGCGGTCCAGCAGCGCCTCGTCCGTGCGGCTCTGGAGGTAGACCTTCAACTTCGGCTCGGTGCCGCTAGGGCGGAAGGCCGCGAAGGCGCCGCTCGCGAGGCGGAATTTCAGCACATTGGAGCGGGGGATCTCCTGCGCCAGATCGCGGCGGTCGGGCCGGTCGAGGATGGGTTCGACCAATGCTTCATGGTTTGGGCCACGACCGTGGAATTCGCCGGTCTGGAAATCCTCCCAGGCCTCGACGGTCTCGCCGCCGAGCGTCCTCAGGCCCGCCGCGCGGATGCGGGCCATCGCCTCCGCGAAGCGCTGGGCGCCGCCGGGGCGCGGGTCCTCGAGGTTCACGAGGCGGTTGTGGAAGGTCCCGACGCGCTTCTGGAGGTACCTCACGGCCTCGAAGGGCCCCATGCCCAAGGCTTTGTAGTGGCCGATCAATTCGCCCACCACGAGGCTCGTGGCCACGCCGTCCTTGTCCCGCAGCCTGTCGCTGAGGAGCATGCCGAAGCTCTCCTCGGCGCCGAAGGCGTAGGCCTCGCCCACTTCCACGAGGCGGTCCATGCAGGCCGCGATGTTCTTGAAGCCCGTGAGGGTCCACATGACCTGCAGCCCGTGGGCCTTCGCCACTTCGGCCAGGAAGTCGCTCGTGACGACGGTGCTGACGACGACGCCCTCGAGTCCGCCGAAGCGGCAGAGGTAGTCCAGCGTGAGCGCCGCGAGATCGTTGCCGCTCATGAGCTCCCAGTCGCCCGCGCCGCCGCGCTTGGCGACGACCCCGATGCGGTCTGCATCAGGATCATTGGCGAGGATGGCCTCGGTGCCGAGCTGCGCCGCTTCGTCGAGCGTGGCCTGGTAGGCGGCGATCTCTTCCGGGTTCGGCCGCGGCGCGGTCGGGAAGTTGCCGTCCTGCACGCTCTGGGCTTTGGCGGATTCCAGCGGCAGCCCCGCGGCGCGGAAGAAGTCCGGCACGAAGGCGCCGCCGGTGCCATGGAAGGGCGTGTAGAGCAGCTTCGCCGCGGTGAAGGGCTGCGGGTTCCGCCTCAGGCCCAGGGCCAGCTGCGTGTAGGCGGCTTCCACTTCGGCCGGAATGGGTTTGATGCGCGCCGCGTCAGCCTTGGGGGGTTCCGGCACCAAGGGCAGCGCCGCGATCGCGGCTTCCACTTCCGAGTCCCAGGGCGCCACGAGCTGCGCGCCGCGGTCGTCGTAGGCCTTGTAGCCGTTGTAGGCCTTCGGATTGTGGGAGGCCGTGAGGATGACGCCGCAGGCCGCGCCCAGCTCCCGCATGGCGAAGCAGAGGAAGGGCGTGGGAAGGGGCCGTGTGCCGAGATAGACCTCATAGCCCGCCGCGGCCAGCGTGCGCGCGGCTTCGATGCCATAGGCCGCCGAATTGAGGCGCGTGTCGTAGCCCACCAGCGCGACCTTCTTCCCGGGCGCGCGACGCTGGGTGACGCTCGCGAGCGCCATCGTCGCGCGGCGCACGCTCACGGCGTTCATGCGTTTCAGGCCCGCGCCCATGAGCCC
>DATJFC010000191.1:0-4829 GCA_035495995.1 Holophagaceae bacterium | reverse complement strand
GAAGTGGTCCGAGGGCTCGCCGCTCTCGAAGGCTTCGCGCCTGGCCCATATGTGGATCCAGCCGATGTGGTTGCTGCGCGCGTAGATCGTGGCCATGCCCGAGTGTGCTCCGCCGGGGCCATGGCCGCAATGCGCGCCGCGGCGCCAACCGCTGTAGCATCGCTCATCATGAAGATCCTGGTGGTGGAGGACGAGGCGCGGGCGCGGGAATCGCTCGCGCGGAGCTTGGGCGAATCCGGCTACGCGGTGGTCGCGGAAGCCGATGGCGAGGCGGGCCTGGCGCGGGCGCTGGAAGGCGGCTTCGATCTGCTGGTGCTGGATGTGATGCTGCCGGGCCTGGACGGCTTCACGCTGCTGCAGGAGGCGCGGGCGGCGGGGCTCGCGGCGCCGGTCATCTTCCTCACGGCGCGGGACGCGCTCACGGACCGGGTGCGCGGGCTGGAGGCCGGCGGCGGCGACTATCTCGTCAAGCCCTTCGCATTCTCGGAGCTGCTGGCGCGCGTCCAGAACCTCCTGCGGCGCGGACCCGTGGCGGCCCCGCAGGTCTGGACCATCCAGGACCTCACGGTGGACGGCGCCCGCCGCCGGGTCACGCGGAACGGGACGAAGATCGAACTGACGCCCCAGGAATTCGCCTTGCTCGAGCTGATGGCCAGGCGCGCGGGCCATCCCGTCACCCGGGCGCGCATCGCCGAGGAGCTTTGGGACATGGCTTACGCGGGCGATCCCAATCTGGTGGATGTGGCCGTGCGCCGCCTCCGGCGGAAAGTGGATGACGCCTATCCCGTCAAACTCATCCGCACGCTGCGAGGGATCGGCTACGCCCTGGGAAGCGACGATGCGTAGCAAGCGCCCCTCGCTCGTCGCGCGGCTCGCGCTGGCCTACGGGCTCGTGGCGCTCGCGCTCATGGGGGCGAGCTCGGTCTTCCTCTACCGCGCCCTGGCCCATGCGGCCTGGCGGGACGACGCGGAGGACGTGCGCCACGCCTCCCGCGCGGTGGCCCAGCGCCTTGACGCGGCTGGCGGAGCCGATCAGGACGCGCTGGATGTGGAAGAGGGCGTGCTCGTGCGCGTGCGCGGCGCGTCCGGGCGCACGGTGGTCGAGAGCGCGGGCATGACCCTGCTGCCCCCGGAGCTGTTCCCCGCGCCCTCGGACCGGCTCGCCAGGCTCGACGCGGCCGACGGCTCGCGCTGGGTCGCCGCCGTCGCTTCCTGGAAGGGCGGGACCGTGGAGGCCGCCAAGGATCTGAAGCATCACGCCCGGCTGCTGGACAGCTACCAGGACACGCTGCTCGCCAACGCCCTCCTGGTGGCGCTGCTTTCAGCGCTGGCCGGATGGCTCATCGCGCGGCGGGGCCTGGCTCCGCTGGGGCGCCTGGCGGAGGCCACGGCGGGCATCCACCCCGGCACGCTGGACACGCGGCTGGATCCCGAAGCGGCGCCGTTGGAGCTGGAGCGGCTCGTCGCCGCGCTCAACGGGGCCCTGGCTCGGCTGGAGGAGGCCTTCGCGCGGCTGGCGGCCCTCAGCGCGGACATGGCCCACGAGCTGCGCACGCCCTTGCACGCGTTGCGGCTGGAGCTGGAATCGCTCGCCGCTTCCGAAGTGTCCCCCGCCCTCCGCGACCGCATGGGCGCCGCCACGGAATCCGTGGACCACATGGGCGCGCTCATCGAGCAGATGCTTTTCCTGGCGCGCGCGGAGGATCCCGCCACGGTGCTGGACCTGCAGGACCTCGATCTCGGGCAGGCCATGCTGGACGCGGCCCGGCCTTTCGAGATCCTGGCGGAGGAGCAGGGCATCCAGCTCCGCGTGCAGGCGGAGCCGGGCGCGCGCGTCCGCGCGGACGCCACGCTGCTGCGCCGCGCCATCCACAACCTCATCGCCAACGCCGTGCGCCACACGGCGGAAGGCAGCGTCGTGCTCAGCGGATGCGCGCGGGACGGGTTCACGGAGATTGAAGTGAGGGACACCGGCGAGGGCATCGCACCGGACCACCTGCCGCGCCTAGGCCGGCGCTTCGCGCGCGCGGACGCCTCCCGCAGCCGCGCCACGGGCGGCACGGGGCTGGGTCTCGCCATCGTGGAAAGCATCCTGCGCTTGCACGGAGGCAGCCTCAGCATCGAAAGCCAACTGGGCGAAGGCACGGTGGCGCGGATGCGGTTCCCGATGTGAAAATCGCTTCACCACGAAGATGCGAAGAACTAAACCACGCGGAGCGCAGCTGAGGATCTGAGGGCAGCGGAGAAAAGCGTGCCTGCTATCGGCGTCTATCACGGCCCATCGGCGGTCCCAGGTTTCTTCGGTTCATCACGGATTTGCGCGACGACATCTCGCATGACCTTTGCGACTCGTCCAACCTCAACGGCCACCAAATCTTGAACCGCTAAGATCGCGAAGAACGCGAAGCGGCTCCGTCGAACGGCCAGCGGGGGCTTGGGTGTTGGGGAAGCGGCAGGCCCGCCCGCGGCGGGCAGCCCCCGCGTTCGTTGCCGCCAGGCCCCCTCTGCTGTCCTCAGCTCCTCCGCTGCGCTCCGCGTTGTGCTTTTCTTCGCGTCCTTCGCGTCTTCGCGGTGAATGCGGTTCCCGAACCTGACCAACATTTCAGGCAGGCGACACCGCCTCGTCAGGCGCGCATCGCCAGAATGGAGGCATGCGTCTCCGCGCCATCACCGTGCCCGCGTTCCTGCTGCTGGCGGGGGCCTGCGCGCGTCCGCCGAAAGCGGAGCTGGACGCGAAGCGCACGCTCGACGCGCTGCGTGAATCCAAGCCGGAGATCCCCGCCGGAGATCTCGCAGTGGCGCTCACCAGCCTCGCGTGGAAGGATCATCCCGATCTCGATGAGGCCAAAGCCCAGCTGGAGGCGGCGAAGGCGGGCATCCGCACGGCCAAGGCCATTCCCAATCCCTCCTTCGGATTCAGCGCCACCAAGGCCGAAGGCGTTCCGCGACCCTGGACGCTGACCTACGGGCTCACCTTCCCCATCGAGCTCGGCGGCAAGCGGAGCCTGCGGGTGAAGCAGGCGCGGCTGCAGGTGGAGGTCGCGGAGCTGGCGGTGGCGGACACGGCCTGGAAACTGCGCACGGGCGTGCGCGCCGCGCTCACGGACTGGCAGCAGGCCCGCGAGGCCTCTCTCGCCGCGGACCGCGAAGCCTCCTTGCGCGGCGAGCTGCTGAAGCTCCAGGACCGCCGCTACGCCCTCGGCGAGATCGGCGCCCCCGAACGCGCGGCTTCAGCTCTGGAATCGCAGCGGGCTGAAGCGGCGCGCCTCGTCGCGCGGACGGATCTCAGCCACGCCGCATCCGCCGTGGCCTTGGCCGCGGGCCTCCCCCTGCCCGCGTTGCAGGCGCGCCTCGATGCGGAGCCTCCGCCGGACCTCGCCCCGCCCGCCGCGCCGCCACCGCAGGAGATGGAGTCGCTCATCCACCGGCTCGATGTTCGGCGCGTGCTGCTGGCCTGGGACCAGAACGAGACGGCGCTGGATCAGGAACTGGCCCAGCGCGTGCCGAACCTCCAGATCGGGCCCGGCTACAGCTTCGACCAGGGCGTGAAGAAATGGTCGCTGGGCCTCAGCGTGGACCTGCCCCTCTTCGACCGCCGCCAGGGCCCCATCGCCGAAGCGGTGGCCCGGCGCGGCGTGATCGAAGCCCAGCTGCGCCAGGTGGAGACGCGGGCGCTATCCGAAGCCGCGCTCGCCGAATCCCGCTACGCGGCCGCTCGGGACCGTCTGCTGGCCCAGAACGAAGCGATGACCCAGCAGCAGGTCCGCCTCGACATGGCGAGGCGCGCCTTCGATCTGGGCGGCACGGACCAGGGCGACCTGCTGGCCGCGGAGCTGGAGGCCCTGCAGGCCCGCGTCTTCGCCGTGGACGCCTGGGCGGAGGCGCAACGCGCGCGGCTGGCCATGGAGGACGCCTTCCAGAAGCCGCTGGACGGCGCTGAACAACCCTATGCCTTCGACGAGGTGAAGCCATGAGCGAGCATCCGTCCCTCCCCAGGCGAACGAAGGTCGCGCTCTTCGCGTTGGCGGCCCTGCTGGCGGCCGGCATCGGCGCGCGGCTGGCCTTCGGCGGCGCGCCGGACGCGGACGACGCGGAGATGGCGCCCGCGGCCACGCTGGACAAGGGCGCGGATGGCAAGCCCGCCATCAAGCTCGCCAAGGGCCAGGCCGAGGCGCTGGACCTGAAGACCGCCGCGGCCGAGGAAAGCACGGCCGCCGACGCGCTGGCCCTCCATGGCGTGGTGCTGGATCCATTCGTCTTCCTCGACCTCGACGCCAAGCGCCGCGCGGCCTCGGCCTCCGCCCAGGCCGCGATGGCGGCGGACGCGGCCGCGCAAGCCGAGCTTGCGCGCATCATGGCGCTCCACGGCGAAGATCACGGCGCTTCCGACAAGGCCCTGCAGGAAGCCCAGCGCGCCGCCGCCGACTCCCATGCCCAGCGGGCCGCGGCTGAAGGCGAGGCCCGCAAAGCCCAGGCCGCCTGGGCGCAGACGGGGCTGGATTCGGTGGAAGGTCTCAGCGATTTCCGTCGCGTGATCGTGCGCCTGGACCTGCCCCTGGGCACGCCCGCGCCTTCGCCCATGCCCCGCGCCCTCGCCGCCTCCTCGCCCGGTGTCGACGGGGGCATCGCCTTGCGCGTGCTGGGCCTCGCGCCCGGCGGATCGCCCCTCACCGGCGGCCTCGCGCTGCTGGCGGTGGCGCCCGGCAAGGGGCTGCGCCCCGGGCTCCCCGTGGACGCCGAGCTGCCTGGCGCGAAACAGGCCCGGATCGTCGTTCCCCGCGCCGCGGTGGTGTGGTCCGGCGGCCAGGCGCAGGTCTTCGTGGACGCCG
>DATJFC010000190.1:0-19343 GCA_035495995.1 Holophagaceae bacterium | reverse complement strand
GCGGTCGTCTCCCTCTCCGGCGGCATGGATTCCACCGTCACCGCGGCCGTCGCGAAGGCGGAGGGCTTCGAGCTGGCCCTGCTCCACGCGGATTATGGCCAGCGCACGGAAGCCCGCGAACGCCGCGCCTTCCATGAAGTCGCCGACCACTACGGCGTGCCGGCCGCGCACCGCCTCGTCGTGGACTTCAAAGGCCTGCGCGCCATCGGCGGCAGCGCGCTCACGGACGCCTCCATCGCCCTGCCCGAAGGCGATCTCGCCCGCGCGGGCGTGCCCGCGAGCTATGTGCCCTTCCGCAACGCGCACCTGCTCAGCGCCGCCACGAGCTGGGCCGAGGTGATCGGCGCGGAAGCCATCTTCGTCGGCTTCGTGGAAGAGGACTCCAGCGGCTATCCCGACTGCCGCGAAGCCTTCCTCAAAAGCTTCGAAGCGACCGCGAACCTGGGCACGAAGCCGGAGACGCGCCTCGCCTTCCACGCGCCGCTCCTCCACATGCGCAAATCGGGGATCGTGAAGCGCGGCCTCGAGCTCAACGCGCCGCTCTACCTGTCCTGGTCCTGCTACCAGGGCGAGGACGAGGCCTGCGGCCGCTGCGACTCCTGCCTCCTGCGCCTGCGCGGATTCAAGGAGGCGGGCGTGCCCGACCCGATCCCCTACGCGTTCATCCCGGCCGACCTGAGGGTCTGATTCACCAGGCGAAGATCGCCGTCTGCGGGCCGTTGAGGGGCGCCGGCTCGAAACGGGAGAAGCCGTTCGCGCCGAGGAAGCGGCGGAAGTCGGCCTCCGTGTAGGTGGTGCCCTTGGGCGTGTGGGTGAGCATGACGAGGGCGAAGAGGAGGGGCATGGCCGCCATCTCCCGCGCGTCGTCCGGCACGAACTCCACCACCGCCGCCGCGCCGCCGGGCTTGAGGGCCTGCCGCACGCGGGCGCTCAGCTTCAGGCAGTCCGCCGCGTCGAAGTGGTGGTAGATGTTCGGCAGGAGGATGAGGTCGTAGCCGCTCCCCCAATCGGAGGTGAAGAGGTCTCCGGGGCGGAATTCGGCCCGGCCGCCCAACCCGAAGCGCTCGGCGTTCTGTTTCGTGAACTCCAGCACGCCAGGCCAGTCGACGAAGGCGACCTTCGCCTCGGGAAAGCGCATGCCGAAGGCGCAGCCGTAGCCGCCGGTGCCCGCGGCGATGTCCAGGACGCGCGTGACCGGAATCCCCTTCGCCGCGGCCAGCTCCGCCACCTGCTGACCCTGCCCCATGGCCATGGCCAGGCTCGACTGGGCGAAGGTGTGCCAGAAGGGATCGTCCGGCGTGAGGTGGCTCCGCTCCCCCACGCAGCCGCCTTTCTTCACCGCCTCGGCGAGGGAGGCGAAGGAGGCCCACTGCTCGGCGCCGGAGACGATGTGCACCATGGAGCCCAGGTAGGAGGGCTTCTTCGGGTCGAGGAAGGTGTCCGCCAGAGGCGAAAGGCCGTAGCGCCCGCCCGCCTTGGTGAGGAATTTCGTGCCCGCCAGCGCGTCCGCCAGCATGGCCGTGGAGCGGGCCGGGGCCTGGATGCGCGCGGCGAGGGTTTCCGCGTCCAGCGGGCCTTCGGCCAGGGCGGCGAAGAGGCCCATCTCGATGCCGGCCTTCATGGCCGCGCTGAGCCAAAAGGCGGTGAGGGCCTGGAAGATGGGTTCGGGGCTGAGCGGAGCTTCGGCCATGGCGGTCTCCTGATGCGAGAATGAGGGGCGCCTGAGTATAGGCCGGAGTCAAGATGCCCGCGAAGCGTTCCATCAAGCCCATGGCGAAGCCCAAGGCCTCCCTGCCCGACCAGCTTCCCAAGTTCGTCGTCACGCGGCCCACGAAACGCCTCGACACCTTCAAAAGCCCCCGGCCCGGACGGCCCTTCGAGATCGTCTTCACGACGGAGGAGTTCACCTGCCTCTGCCCGCTCACGGGCCAGCCGGACTTCGCGCACATCGCCATCCGCTACCAGCCGGACCAGCTCTGCGTGGAATCGAAGTCCCTCAAGCTCTACCTCTGGAGTTTCCGCGAGCAGGGCGCCTTCCACGAAGCCGTCACCAACCAGATCCTCGACGACCTCGTCGCCGCGATCCAGCCCCAGTGGATGCGCGTCGAAGGCGACTTCCTCATCCGCGGCGGCATCCGCACCGTGGTGGTGGCGGAGCACGGGAAGAAGCAATAATGCTCACCACGAAGGCGCGAAAGCCACGAAGGCCACGAAAGAGCCCTTCGTGGCTTTGCGTTTGCCGTGTTCGTGCTTTCGTGGTGATTCCTTGATCGCCATCATCGCCCTCGGTTCCAACCTCGGGGATCGCAGCGCCCATCTCGATGCGGGGCTCGCGGCATTGGCATCGCTGGGCGCCGTCACGCCTTCGCCGCTGGTGATGGAGACGCAGGACGAATCGGGGCGCGGGCCCGCCTACCTCAACACGGTGGCGCGACTCGTCACGGGGCTGGATGACCCGCGCCGCCTGCTGGAGGCGCTGCTGCGGCTGGAGCGCGCGCAGGGGCGCGACCGCTCGGCGGGGCGCAACGCGCCACGCACGCTGGACCTGGACCTCATCACCACGGATGGCGAGAAGCGAACCTGGACCTGGGACACGCCCGGAGATCTGCGCGAAGCGCTCGGCCCCGCGCTCGAATTGGAGCTGCCCCATCCGCGCGCCTTCACGCGGCCCTTCGTGCTGGAGCCCTGGCGCGCCCTGGACGATGCGGGCGCCTGCCAGGGCGTGATTCCGAAGGGCTGATCATCCCGCGCCGTAGAAGCTCGCGCGGCGCAGGTTCTCCTGGATGCGAAGCGGCTGGTGCAGGGCGGGAAAGGCGCGCTGGGCGCAATCGGTCCGCTCGCAGAGGCGGCAGCTGACGCCGATGGGCACGGCGGCGGCGGTGTTCGCCAGATCCACGCCGTCGGCGTAGATGAGCTGCTTCGCGTGGCCGACCTCGCAGCCCAGGCCCACGGCCATGACCGCGTGGTCCGCGTGGGCGCCGCCGCTCTCCCGGCGGATGGTGCGCGCGATGCAGAAGAAGGTCCCGCCGTCCGGCATCTGCGAAAGCTGGGTGCGGATGGAGCCCGGCGTGAGGAAGGCCGCGTGCACATTCCAGCGGGGGCAGGCGCCCGCGAAACGGGCGAAGCGGATGCCCGACAGCGAGAACCGCTTCGAGATGTTCCCGGCGATGTCGATGCGGAGGAAGTGGAAGGGGATACCCTCCGCGCCCTTGCGGCACAAGGTCGTGAGCCGGTGGCAGACCTGCTCGAAGCTGGCCTGGAAGCGTCGGCCCAGCAGTTCGATGTCGTGCCGCTCCTTCTTCGCGGCGGCGAGGAAGTCCGCGTAGGGCATCATCACGGCCCCCGCGAAATAGTTGGCGAGCGCCACGCGGGCGAGCGCGCGCGATTCGGCGCAGGTGAGCAGCGGATCCTCCACGAGCTGATCGAGCGCCTCGTCCAGTTCCAGCAGCGCCACCTGATGCGCCAGCTGGAAGACCCGGGAATGCATGGGCAGGCCTTCGGAGAGTTCCAGCAGGCGCCGCTCCGGCTGGTAGCGCCGCAGCAGGCCGCCGCTGTCCAGCACGGGCACGACGCGCACCGCCACGCGATGGGATTCGAGCAGGTGCTTCGCGAGGTCGCGGAAGAGGCCGTCAGGAGCGAGACCCGCCGTCTTCCAGAGCGATTCGGCGGCCTTCTCCAGCCCCGGGAAATGGTTCCGCGCGCGCTGGATGAAGTCGTTCACTTCCTCCAAAGGCAGGCGCGTGCGGTCAAGGCCCGTGAGGTCCTGGCCTTCGCTCACCTTCGCCGCCAGCCCTTCGGCGGAGCCGCGCGCGTCGCGGTAGGCGCGGTAGAGCGTCAGCAGGCCCCGGGCCGCCGTCGGGCACTGGCCGACGAAGTCCCGCAGCTCGCCCGTGGTGAGGTCCAGCGTCTCGAAAAGCGGGTCTCCGAAGGTCTCGGAAAGGTCCGAGATCAGCGCGGCGTCCTCGTCCGGCGAGAAGGCGTGGAGATCCAGCTGGTAGGTCTTCGCCAGCTTGATGAGCAGAGGCGCCGTGAGCGGCCGCTTGTTGTGCTCGATGAGGTTCAGGTAGCTCGTGGAGATGCCGAGGGCCTCGGCCAGCTGCACCTGGCTGAGGCCTTCGCGGCGGCGGAGGCCGCGCAGCTTGGCGCCGAGGGGGAGACGGGACTGGGCCATGGAAGGCTCCGGAGGTTTACAACATTTACTTACTTCAGGTCTGAATTGGATTCTTGTTTACAGCATCATCGCCTTACCTGGCCCAAGCATATTGCGATTCAGGCGCGTCGAGTAAATCTTTGACAACACCACAAGGATGACCTCATGCACCTGCCCGCCCAGTCCCCCATCGGTCTCGCCCTCCTGGATCCGGAGCATCCACTCAAGGATGAGGTGCTCTCCCCGGAGACCCTGGCCTACCTAGCCGAGCTGACCCGGGCCTTCGCGCCGGAACTGCGGACGCTGCTCGCGCGGCGTGCCGAGACGCAGGCGAAACTGGACACCGGCGGCCGCTTCGACTTCCTGCGGGAGACGGTGGGGGTCCGCGCCGGCGACTGGCGCGTGGCGCCGCTGCCGGAGGATCTCCGGGATCGCCGCGTGGAGATCACCGGGCCGCCGGAAACAAAGATGGTCATCAACGCGCTCAATTCCGGCGCGAACTGCTTCATGGCGGACTTCGAGGACAGCTGCGCGCCCACCTGGGAAGCGCTGCTGGAAGGCCAGCGCACGCTGAAAGCCGCCGTCCGCCGCGAGCTGGAACTGGACGACACGTCGAAGGGCAAGACCTACCGCTTGAACGAACGCACGGCCGTCCTCCATGTGCGCCCGCGCGGCCTGCACCTGGAGGAGCGGCACCTGCTGGTGGACGGGCGCCCCGTCCCCGGCGCGATCTTCGACGCCGGCCTCTTCCTCTTCCACAACGCGGCTGCGCTCATCGAGCGCGGTTCGGGCCCCTACCTCTACCTGCCCAAGCTGGAGGACCACCGCGAGGCCCGCTGGTGGGACGCCCTCCTGCGCCGCGCGGAGGAGCTGCTGGACCTGCCCACCGGCGTCGTGCGCACGACGGTGCTCATCGAGACCCTGCCCGCCGCCTTCCAGATGGACGAGATCCTCTTCGAGCTGAAGGATCGCGCCGCGGGCCTCAACTGCGGGCGCTGGGACTACATCTTCAGCTTCATCAAGAAGCGCCGCCTGGACGCGGGCGCGCTGCTGCCGGACCGCGCCCGGGTGACGATGGACCAGCCCTTCCTCCAGGCCTACGCGCGGCTGCTCATCCAGACCTGCCACCGCCGCGGCGTCCACGCCATGGGCGGCATGGCGGCCCAGATCCCCATCAAGGACGACGCGGCCGCGAACGCGGCGGCGCTGGAGCGCGTGCGCCAGGACAAGCTCCGCGAAGTGCGCGAGGGCCACGATGGCACTTGGGTCGCCCACCCCGGCCTCGTGGCCCTCGCCAAGGGAGTCTTCGACGAGGGGATGCCCGGCCCCAACCAGCTCCACCTGCTGCGGGAGGATGTGGCGGTTCACGCGACGGATCTACTCGCGGTGCCGGAAGGCGCCATCACCCGCGAAGGCCTGCGCCGCAATGTGCGCGTGTCCCAGCGCTACCTCGAAGCCTGGCTCGACGGCCGCGGCTGCGTGCCCATCGACCATCTCATGGAGGACGCGGCCACCGCCGAGATCTCCCGGGCCCAGCTCTGGCAGTGGCGCCGCCACGGCGCGCGCCTCGAAGACGGGACCCTCGTGGACGCGGCCCTGCTCCGCGCCGCCTTCGACGCGGAGATGGCCGCGTTGCGCGAAGAGCTCGGCATCGAACGCTTCCGCCAGGGGCGCTTCCACGACGCCCGCATCCTGCTGGAAGAACTCGCCACCGGACCCGTGCTCGAAGATTTCCTCACCATCCCCGCCTACGGCCACCTGCTCGCCTCCGAGCTCATGGCCCGCGTCAGCTGACCCTTCGCCCCCAGGAGCCGACATGACCCTCGACCTCAACCCCCACGCCCGCCGCGACCCCAACCGCTTCCTCGGCATCGCCCGCCCCTACACCGACGCCGATGTGCGCAGGCTGCGCGGCTCCGTGCATGTCGAACACACGCTCGCCACCCTCGGCGCCAACCGCCTCTGGGAGCTGCTGCACGAGGAGGATTTCGTGCCCGCCCTCGGCGCCCTCAGCGGCGGCCAGGCCGTGCAGCAGGTGCGCGCGGGGCTGAAGGCCATCTACTGCTCCGGCTGGCAGGTGGCGGCGGACGCCAACAGCTCCGGCGCCACCTACCCGGACCAGAGCCTCTATCCGGTCAACTCGGTGCCCCAGCTCGTGAAGCGCATCAACGCGGCCCTGCTGCGGTCGGACCAGATCGAGCATGCGGAGGGCAGCCTCTCGACCCAGTGGCTCGCGCCCATCATCGCCGACGCCGAGGCCGGGTTCGGCGGCCCCCTCAACGCCTTCGAGCTGATGAAGTCCATGATCGAGGCCGGCGCCGCGGGCGTGCATTTCGAGGACCAGCTTTCCTCCGAGAAGAAGTGCGGCCACCTCGGCGGCAAGGTGCTGCTGCCCACGGGCCAGTTCATCCGCACCCTCGTCGCCGCGCGGCTGGCGGCGGATGTGCTCGATGTGCCCACGCTGCTCGTGGCGCGCACGGACGCGGACTCCGCCAAGCTCATCACCTCCGACATCGATGAGCGGGACCGGCCCTTCCTTTCCGGCGAGCGCACGCCGGAGGGCTTCTTCCGCCTCAAGGGCGGCCTCGACTGCGCCATCGCGCGGGGGCTCGCCTACGCGCCCTACGCGGACCTCGTGTGGTGCGAGACCTCCACGCCGGACCTTGGAGAGGCCAAGCGCTTCGCCGAAGCCATCCGCCGCGAATACCCCGGCAAGCTGCTGGCCTACAACTGCTCGCCCTCCTTCAACTGGCAGAAGCACCTCGACGCCGCCACCATCGCGCGCTTCCAGCGCGAGCTGGGGGCCATGGGCTACAAGTTCCAGTTCGTGACGCTGGCCGGTTTCCACAGCCTCAACCACGGCATGTTCGAGCTGGCCCACGCCTACAAGGAAGACGGCATGGCCGCCTATGTGCAGCTCCAGGCCGCCGAGATCGCGGCCGAGGTGCGCGGCTACACCGCCACCCGCCACCAGCGCGAAGTGGGCACCGGCTACTTCGACGAAGTGAACCAGGTCATCAGCGCGGGCCTCTCCTCCACGCTGGCCCTGCGCGAAAGCACGGAGGTCGCGCAGTTCTGATCAGGGCCTCGGGCTTTTGGCGTTGGCCTCTTGCCGGCGCCGACCCACTCAGGCGTGTCGAATGCGTGGGTCGGCGCCAGCAAGAGCCTAGAGCCGAAGGCCGAAAGCCTCAGCGCGTCCAGCGCTCCATCCAGCCCAGCACGGTCTCGTGCCAGAGCTTGGAGTTGGCGGGCTTCAGGACCCAGTGGCCCTCGTCGGGGAAGTAGAGCAGCTCGGAGGGAATGCCCATGAGCTGGTGGGTCTGGAAGTTCTGCAGGCCCTCCTCGATGGGCACGCGGAAGTCCTGCTCGCCCTGCACGACGAGCATGGGCTTCTTGAAGTTCTTCGCGGAGAGGTTCGGGCTCGCGTCCTCGTAGGCCTTGCGGGTCTGCCAGGGCCAGCCGCCGTTCTCCCACTTGGGGAACCACAACTCCTCGGTCGTGGTGGTCATGGAATCGAGGTTGTAGACGCCATCGTGGCAAATGAAGCAAGCGAAGCGGTCCGCCTCGTGGCCCGCGAGCCAGTTGATGGCGTAGCCGCCATAGCTGGCGCCGGCCGCGGCGACGCGCTTGGGATCGGCGTTGGGGAATTTCTGGAGCGCGGCTTCGAGGCCCAGCATGAGATCGCCCATGACGCGGCCATTCCAGTCCTGGCTGATCTCGTCGCAGAAGGCCTGGCCACGCCCCGTGGAGCCACGCGGGTTCACCATCACCGTGATGAAGCCCTCACCCGCATTGGCCCACACTTCCGGGTTCCAGCGGTTGCTCCAGCTATCGGCCCACTGGCCCTGGGGCCCGCCGTGGATGAGGAAGGCCATGGGGTAGGTCTTCGCGGGATCGTAGTTCACGGGCTTCACGACGAGCATCTGGATCTGGGGCGGGCGCACCTGGGTGCGGCCCGGCACCACATCAGGGCCCGCGTCGCCCTGGAACCAGAAGCTCTCGGCGCGGTTCAGGCCCAGCTCCTTTGCCAGCGGCTCATTGTGATGGCTCACGCGGACCTTCGCCCCGTTCGACAGATCCACGGTGTAGATGTCCGGCGGCGTCGCCGTGTCGCTGATGGCCGCCAGCACCCGGCCGTCCTTCATCGGCTTGAAGGCGCTGAAGGCGAGGCCGTGGGTGAGCTGGGAGACCTTGCCCGTGGCCCAGTCCCAGCGGAAGAGCTCTTCCTGCGCTTCCCAGTCCGCGGCGAAGAGGACGCCGTCCTTCACGAGATGGAACTCGCCCGCGCTAAGGTCCGAATCCTTCGTCGTGCGCGCCACCTTGGCCGAGGCGCGGTCGTAGACCCACAGCTCGAACTTGTCGCTCTCGTGGCCCGGCACCCGCTGGGCGCGCCAGACGAGGCTCTTGCCATCCGGCGTGTAGCGCGGCGTGCTGTCCTGGGCCTTGTTGAACGCGGAGATGTCCACGGGCTTGGCTCCGTCCAGGCCCACCTCGAAGATGTCGCCGTTGGTGCTGATGGCCGTGTCCTGCTCCGGGTTCGCCGCGAAGGCGAGGCGCTTCGAATCCGGCGCCCAATCGAAATCATCTCCCGAGGCGAAGTCGAAGGGCGTGGGCACGTCGTAGGGCAGGCCCGCGGTCACATCCTTCGGCGCGGCGGAGCCATCCACGGGCACCACGAAGAGGTGGGTGCGCTGCATGGGGTCCTTCCACTCGGTCCAGTGGCGGAACATGAGGTTCTTGATGAGGCGGCCGTCGGACTTCTTCTCGCCCTGCGCCTTCAGGTAAGCCGCGTTCTCCACCGCGTCCCCGCTGGGCACGGTGGTGGAGAGGAAGGCGATCCACTTGCCGTCGGGGCTCCAGCGGGCCGAGGAGGCGCCGCCGTCCAGCTTGGTGAGCTGGCGCGTCTTCATCGTCGCGAGATCCGCGATCCAGAGCTGGCCGCCCTGCTCATAGGTGAGGAACTTGCCATCGGGGCTGAAGCGGGGCGAGGCCTGGTTGCCCGGGCCGAGATCGAGCGCCGCGGGTGCAGACTCGCCGGAACGCCTCAGCCAGATCTGCGTGTGGACCTTGTTGGCCGCCATATCCACCGTGCCCACCTGGTAGGCGACATCGCCCGTCACGGACAGCGCCGGCGCCGCCACCCGAGCCACCTTGAACATGTCGTCGATGGTCATGGGCCGGCCGGCCATGAGCGGGGCGGCCAGCGACAGGACGGCGAGGGGAAGGGCGCGACGCATGATGCCTCCGGTGACGAGGCTTCCATCATAGCGAGCGGACTCAGCGGCTGAACTCGCCCTTCATGACGAGGAGGGTCTGGGTGGAGGCCACCCCTGGCAGCCTGCCCACCTCGTCGCGGAGGCGGTTGAGGTCGT
Organism: Holophagaceae bacterium; assembly: GCA_035495995.1. GTDB lineage: Bacteria > Acidobacteriota > Holophagae > Holophagales > Holophagaceae > JAFDVN01. The sequence continues at coordinate 9,821 of DATJFC010000190.1, read as the reverse complement.
CCACGCTGGCGGCCTCCACCTGCAGCACGAGGCCGATCTCCCCGGCGACGCTGTCGGCCACGCGCACCTCGGGAAAACCTTCGAGGGCCCGCAGGGCGCGCGCGTGGTCCGGGCCGTTGTCCTTCACGAGCAGGTAGGCGCGCAGGCCCGCGCGCGGGGCCTGGCCCAGCCTCAGCGTGTAGCCCAGGATGACGCCCGCCCGCTCCAGGCGCTTGAGGCGCTCCTGCACGGCGGAACGGGACAGGCCCACCCGCGCAGCCAGCGCCACCTGGGTGAGCCGCGCATCCAGGCTCAGCTCTTCGAGAAGGCGGCGATCCAGGTCGTCCAGTCGGGCTTCGGCCATGGACCATTCTGGCATTTCGCCGGTCCTCCGGCACTTTGCAGGCTCAACGGCGGCAAGGGTGATGCGAATCCCGAGGACATCCACGGAGCCCCATGTCCCCCCTGCGATTCCTCCTCCTCTCCGCCATGAGCCTGGCCCTGGCCGCCCAGCCCGCGCCCCCGGCCACGCCCATCACTGCCGCCCAGCGCAAGGCCGCGCTGGAAACCCTGACCAAGGAATTGAGGGCCCGGTACGTCTTCCCCGAAGTGGCCGACAAGGTGGCCAAGGCCATCCAGGCCAAGGCGGCCTCCGGCGGCTACGACGGCGACGCCACGGTCCCCGCCTTCGCGGAGGCCCTCTCCAAGGACCTGCGGGCCCAGGGCCAGGATCGCCACTTCCGCGTGATGGTGGATCCGGACTTCAAGCCCGAGGACGAGGATGAGGACCGCCCCCCGACCCCGGCCGAGGTCGCCGAAGCCCGCAAGGAGGAGGCCCAGCGCATGTATGGCATCGCCAAGGTGGAACGCCTGCCGGGCAATGTGGGCTACATGGACCTGCGGGGCTTCGGCCCCACGGAAATCGACGGCTCCGCCTACACCTCGGCCCTGAGCCTGCTGTCGGGCACGGACGCCCTCATCCTGGACCTGCGGCAGAACGGCGGCGGCAGCCCTGAGGGCGTGGCCTTCCTCATGAGCCACTTCTTCGCCGAGGGCGATGTGCGCCTCATCAACTCCATCTACAACCGCCCCAAGGACACCACGCGCCAGTTCTGGACCGTGGCCGTGGGCGTCCGCTACACCCAGCCCGTCTTCGTGCTCACCTCGCCCCGCACCTTCTCGGGCGGTGAGGAGTGCGCCTACGACTTCCAGACCCAGAAGCGGGGCACCTTGGTGGGCGAGGTCACGGGCGGCGGCGCCAACCCCGGCGCGGGCGTGGGCCTCGGTTCCCAGATGGTGGTCTTCATCCCCACGGGCAAGGCCATCAATCCCGTCACCCACACCAACTGGGAGCATGTGGGCGTGAAGCCGGATGTGGCCGTGCCGGCGGCCGACGCCTTGAAGACGGCCTACGCGTCCATCCTCAAAGGCTTCATCGCCAAGGAAAAGGATCCGGAGCAGAAGCAGTACCTGGAAAGCACCCTCGCCCGGGTGGAGAAGGGCGAGGCCCGGGTCCCGGACTACAGCCGGATGCAGGATTGAGGCGATTCCTTCCTGATGCGAAGGGGCGGGCCCCGGCCCGCCCCTTCATGCAGGCCTCAATCGAAGCCGAGATCCACCTTCGGCAAGCGCTTCGTCGAATCCCCGTCCGTGACCCAGCAGTCGCCATAGACGGAGCAGTAGGTGATGCGGAGGCCGAGGGTGTGCCCCCGCAGCTTCTCGTCGAAGGCCTTGGCCTCGCTCGGGTCCGGGATGCGGAAGGGCATGATCATCTCCCCGGGGATGAGGACGCGGCCCTCCAGCGAGGAGTTGAAGAAGCCCAGGGTCCAGTCCGGCCCGAGCACGGCGGTGACGAGCTCCCGGTTGTTCTTCAGGGGCCGGCCGTCCAGGCTCAGCTCCACCTTGCGGACGATGGCCGGGCCCACGCCCTTGTTCTGGGCGCTGATGTGGAACTCACCGGCGTTCGTGATGTTCCACTCCATGCAGGGCCACACGGAGATGTGCTGCTGCTCCCGCATCACCTTGGCCTGGTAGATGTAGACGCCCAAGGTGCTGAGGCTCACCACCAGGGCCGTGGCCGCGACGATGTATTCGGATCGGGTCCTGGAATCGCTCATGGCTCTAAGCGTGCCCTAAAACGGAGCGGCGGGCCCTGGGCCCGCCGCTCGCCTCGACCCGGGCCGCCTCAGAACTCCTTCAGCAGGTTCCGGGCGATCACGGTGCGCTGGATCTCGGAGGTGCCTTCGCCGATGGTGCAGAGCTTCACATCGCGGTAGTACTTCTCCACGGGGTAGTCCTTGATGTAGCCGTAGCCGCCGAGGATCTGCACGGCCTCGTCGGCCACCTTGCAGGCGATCTCGGAGCTGTAGAGCTTGGCCATGCTCGCGGCCTGGCCGTAGGGCTTGCCCTGGTCCTTGAGGTTCGCGGCCTTGTAGATGAGCAGGCGCGCGGCCTCGATCTGGGTGGCCATGTCGGCGAGCTTGAACTGGATGGCCTGGTGGTCGGCGATGGGCTTGCCGAAGGTCTTGCGGACCTTGGCGTACTTCGCGGCCTCCTCAAACGCGCCCTGGGCCATGCCGAGCCCCAGCGCGCCGATGCTGATGCGGCCGCCGTCCAGCGTCTTCATGGCCTGCTTGAAGCCCACGCCCTCGGCGCCCAGCAGGTTCTCCTCGGGCACCTTCACGTCCTCCATGATGAGCTCGGAGGTGTCGGAGGCGCGCAGGCCCAGCTTGTTCTCCTGCTTGCCGGCCTTGAAGCCGTTCATGCCCTTCTCGAGGATGAAGGCGCTGATGCCCTCCGTGCCCTTGCCCGGCGAGGTCCGCGCCATGACGACGGCGATGTCGCCCACGGTGCCGTGGGTGATGAAGTTCTTCGTACCGTTGATGACCCAGTGCGAGCCTTCCTTGCGGGCGGTGGTGCGCTGGTTGCCCGCGTCGGAGCCGGCCTCGGGCTCCGTGAGGCCCCAGGCGCCGATGGCCTTGCCGCTGGCGAGGGGCACCAGGTACTTCTGCTTCTGGGCCTCGCTGCCCATGGCGTAGATGTGGTTCGAGCAGAGGCTGTTGTGGGCGGCGATGCTGATGCCCACGCTGCCGTCCACGCGGGAGAGCTCCTCCACCACGACGGCGTACTCGATGTAGCCCATGCCGGCGCCGCCGTAGGCCTCGGGGAAGATGACGCCCATCATCCCCATCTCGCCCAGCTGCTTCATGACCTCCATGGGGAAGGTCTTGGCCTCGTCCCAGGCCATGACCTTGGGGCGGATCTCCTTCTCGGCGAACTTGCGGACCTCTTCGCGGAGCGCTTCGACATGATCGGGCAGGGTGAAGTCCATGGCAGGGCCTTTCGACGGAGGCCCAGCCTAGCGCGTTCCCGTAGTTCTTTTATGGGTCAATAAGCAATACTTATGAAGCTTCAGACCGCCAGAAGCTCAGGGCCGCGGAGCTCGTAGGCCGCCACGGCGTCCGGCTTGTCCTTCTGCTTCAGCTGCAGCTGGAGCTGCTGCTTCTTCAGGAGCTGCTCCGCCTGGGGCATGAGGTCGAGGGCCCTCTGCACGACGGGGTCCGTGGCCATCTGGACCTTCGCGCCGACCTCGAGCCCTTCGCCCACATTGGCCAGCTCGATGGAGAGCTGTTCCTTGATGGCGGCGAGGTTGGCCTGCCAGTCCGCGTCGGAGAGCGCGAGCTTCTGGTCGCGGACCCAGCCCCGGAAGCGGTCCAGCAGGGCCTGATCCACCGCCTCGCCCGGCTTGAACCCGCTCCGTTCCTTCTCCTGCACGGCGAAGCGGAAGAAGGCGGATTGGCGGAAGCGCAGATCCACCATCGCGCTGGAGGGCTTCGGCGGCGCCGCCACCACGTCCGGCGTGATGCCGCCGCCGCCGTAGACCGTGCGGCCCAGATCCGTCTTGAAGACCGGGCCAGCGGGGGCCTGCGCGGGCTCGTCATCGGGGTTGTAGTAGTCGTCGAGGCCATGGCTGTAGTCGCGCTGGATGCAGCGGCCCGACGGCGTGTAGTAGCGGGCCGTGGTCAGCGCCAGGCCGCGCGTGCGCCCGATGGTGAGCACGCTCTGCACGAGGCCCTTGCCCCAGGAAGTCGTGCCCACGACGAGGCCGCGGTCGTGGTCCTGGATGGCGCCGGTGACGATCTCGCTGGCGGAGGCCGCGCCGCGGTTCACCAGCACGATGAGGGGGAAGGTCTCCGGCGGCGCGCCGGCGGGCGTGCGGGTCTCCTGCACGTCCTTCACATCGCGCCCCTTGGTCGTGACGATGAGCTGGTCGGGGCCGAGGAGCTGGCCGCAGACGCCGATGGCCGCGTCCAGGAGGCCGCCGGGGTTGTTGCGGAGGTCCAGCACGAGGCTCTGCATGCCCGTGCGCTTGAGCTGGGCCACGGCGCGCTGGAACTCCTCGCTCGTCGTCTCGCCGAAATCCTTGATGGCGATGTAGCCGGTGGTGGGCGAGAGCATGAACGCGTTGGAGACGCTGTTCGAGGGGATCTCCGCCCGCACGATGGTGAAGTGGATGAGGTCCGGCACGCCAGGCCGCTGGACGCCCAGCTCCACGGGCGTGCCCTTCTGGCCGCGCAGCTTGTCGAGGGCCTGGTTGCTGCTCCAGCCCTCGGTGCTCTGCCCGTCGATCTCCTTGATGACGTCGCCCGCGCGGATGCCGAGGCGCTCGGAAGGCCCGCCCTTGATGGGGCTCACGATGGCGATGCCCTGCTCCTGCTGGGTGATGATGGCGCCGATGCCGAAGAAGCTGCCCTTCTGGTCCTCCCGCATGAGGCGGAATTCCGTCTCGTCGAAGTAGTTCGAATGCGGGTCCAGCGAATGGAGCATGCCCTGGATTGTGGCGTGGGTCATCTGCTTGGCGCTGGGCGGCTCGGGGCTGTCCTTCTCCACCAGCCCCATCACCTCGGTGAGCGTGTCCAGGGTCTTGAGGCGCGCGGCGTCCTCGCCGCCGTGACCCGCCAAGGGAGCGTAGACCGCCGCGGTGCCGAGCACCGTCACCCACATCCAGTTCTTGCTGATCCACGCGGCCATGAGGCTCCCGGCGAGGATCCCAGGATACCGTGCCCGGCTACCGGTTTCGGGCTTCGGGCCTGCATGCCCGCCATGGGTCCCACGAACCCCAGCGTCATGTCATGCACCAGAGCCCGAAACCCGGTGCCTGAGCACCCGAAGCCCGGCTCAGCCCTTGGGGAACTGCCCCAGGATGGCCTGGGCGGCGGCCAGCATCCGCTCCCGGCGGGCGCGGGTGGCCCAGATGACGGCCTCGAACTGGCGGTAGGCCCGGTCCAGGTCGTCGTTCACGATGAGGTAGTCGTAGGCGTGGTAGAGCTCCATCTCGTGGCGCGCGTGCTGGAGCCGCAGCCGCACCTGCTCCTCGCTGTCCTTGCCGCGCCCCCGCAGCCGGCCCTCCAGCGCCTCCACCGAAGGCGGCAGGATGAAGATCATCACGGCGTCGGGGATGGCCCTGCGGATGTTGAGGGCGCCGGTCGTCTCGATGTCCAGGAGCACATCCTTGCCGGAGGCCAGCACTTCCCCGAGCCAAGGACGGCTCGTGCCGTAGCGGCGCTCGTAGACCTGCACCCATTCCACGAAGTCGCCGGCCCGCACCATGTCGTCGAACTTCGCGTCGTCCACGAAGAAATAGTCCTGCCCCTCCACCTCGCCCGGACGCGGCGGCCGCGTGGTGACCGAGGTGGAGAAGACGAGGTCCGGCACCCGCTCGATGAGCCGCTGCGACAGCGTCGACTTGCCCGTCCCCGAAGGGGCGGACACCACGAACACATTGCCGGGGTGCTGGATCAACGGGGCTCCCGAGGGTCCATGCTAGCGGGAGGCCTGGAAAATTGCCCCGGCGGGCTGTGATATTTCCCGGCGCCCCGCGAATCACTCTCCTGAACCGGCGGAACCGAAGGGGCCGCCCCCGGAAAGGCACCGATGACCACCCCCACGGCCCAGGAGCGTTTCACCGGCCTCCTCGGCGACCACCGCGGCATCCTCCACAAGGTGGCCGCGACCTATTGCTGGAACGCGAGCGACCGCGAGGATCTCGCCCAGGAGATCGCCATCCAGCTCTGGCGCTCCTTCCACAGCTTCGACGGCCGCTGCCGCTTCTCCACCTGGATGTACCGCATCGCCCTCAATGTCGCCATCAGCCACGCGCGGCAGGAGAGTCTCCGCGCCCGCCGCGTGGTGCCCGCCGAAGACCACCACTTCGACATTCCGGACGCCTCCGCCGCGCCCTCCGACGAGCTCCAGCTGCTCCACCGCTTCATCGAGGGCCTGAACGGCCTCGACAAAGCCCTGGTCCTCCTTTACCTCGACGGCCACAGCCACCCGGAGATCGCGGAGGTGCTCGGCATCAGCGCGACCAATGTGGCCACCAAGATCGGGCGCCTCAAAGCGCGCCTGCGGGAAACCGCCTCCCCTCGATAAGGACACGCCATGGAACTCGATGACCTGAAAGCCGAATGGCAGACCCTCAACGCCCAGCTGGCGAAGCAGGCCGACCTGAACCTGCGCGTCTTCAGGCAGGGCCAGATGGAGAAGGCCCGCCACGGCCTGCGTCCCCTCGCCTGGGGGCAGGCCCTCCAGATGGCCGGGGGCGTCCTGCTCAGCGTGCTGTCCGCCCTCCTCTGGTCGCGCCACCTGCACACGCCCCACCTGCTCGTGGCGGGCCTCGTGATGCACGCCTACGGTCTCGCGCTCATCCTCTTCAGCGCGCGGATGCAGGTCCTCATCAGCCGCGTGGACTACGGCTCTCCGGTGCTGGACATCCAGAAACACCTGGCGCGGCTCCGCCGCTTCTATGTGGTCGGCGGACTGTGGATGGGCCTGCCCTGGTGGCTGCTCTGGATGCCCCTGGCGATGGTCATCCTGGGTCTTCTCCGCGTGGACATCTACGCGGGCCTGTCCGCCCGCGCGCCCTCGGCCATCTACGGCGGCCTCGCCATCGGCGTCGTGGGGCTCCTGGCCTCCGTGGCCTTCATCCGCTGGGCGGTCAAGCGCCCGGGCTTCGGCCCGCGGCTGGAGAGCTCCGCGGCCGGCCGCAGCCTTAACCGGACGCAGGCCCTGTTGGACGACCTCGCCGCCTTCGAACAGGAATAGCCCTCCTTCCCCGAGCTTGTCCCGGCGCGGTCCAGATCGCGCCTGGGCGGGCTCTGCCTTGAGGAACCCCGCCATGCGATGGATCAAGCCCTGCGCGCTGAACCTGCTTCTCGCGCTCCCCCTGTGCGCTCAGGATGTCCAGGCGGATGGCCGCGTCGCCTTCCGCTTCTACGCGCCCTCCGCCGCGCGCGTGCTCCTGGACCGCGAAGGGGCGGCGCCCGCGCCCATGACGCGCGATGAGCGCGGCATGTGGCGGATCACGACGGCACCGCTGGCGCCGGACGTGTACGCCTACCACTTCCTCGTGGACGGCATTCCCTTCGAAGATCCCGCCTGCGCGCAAGGCAAGCCCATCCTGAGCGGCGGCCGCGAAAGCCTGATGGAGGTGCATTCGGATCCGCCCGAACCCTGGGATCTGAACGCAGTGCCCCACGGCGCGCTGCACCGTCACCGCTTCGCCTCCAAGGCGCTCGGCGAGCCGCGCGAAGTCTGGGTCTACACGCCGCCCGGCTACGACGCCGCGGACGCGCGCGCCTACCCGACGCTCTATCTGCTGCATGGCGTCATGGAAGACGCCCAGGCCTGGACCACCGCGGGCCGCGCGGACCTCATCCTCGACACGCTCATCGCGCGGAAGCAGGCCGTGCCCATGATCGTCGTCTTCCCGCTTGGCTACGGATTCCCGGAGGCGCCGCGGCAGGTGTCGCGGCTCTTCCTCGGCGTCCGCGAGCAACGCGGCATCATGGACGCCTTCGGGCGCTGCCTCTTCGACGAGATCCTGCCGCTGGTCGAGCGGAGCTACCGCGTCCGCAGGGACCCCGACTCCCGCGCCATCGCGGGCGCGTCCATGGGTGGCGCGCAGGCGCTGTACCTCGGCCTTCGCCACCCAGACCGCTTCGGCCGCGTCGGCTCCTTCAGCGGCGCCTTGACCCTCCTCGGGAACGATCTCGACGCCGTGTTCCCGGCCCTCGACGCGCCGCGCGCGCCCTCCGTGTGGATGGCCTGCGGCACGGGCGACTTCCTCTTGGGCGCGACCCGCGGCTGCGCGGCCTGGCTGGCATCGAAACGCGTTCCCGTCACCGAGGTCGAAACGCCCGGCGACCACACCTGGATGGTCTGGCGGCGCGACCTCCTCGCCTTCGCGCCGAGCCTTTTCAGGCCAAGCGCGCAGTGACCCTCCTCCTTCCACCCCGCCTTTTCAGGCGACTCCACCCCGAGGTCCCATGCTCCCGAACCTGATCTCTCTTCTGCTCCTGACGCCCGCCATCAGCGCGCCCCAGACACCCACCGTCGACCAGCTCATCGCCCGGCACATCGAGGCGCGGGGCGGCCTGACCGCCCTCAAGGCCGTCCAGACGCGCCGCACCACCGGCATCATGAGTGGCGTAGCGCCCTTCGACATCCCCTTCACCGTCGAGCAGAAGCGGCCCGGCTTCTTCCGCCGCGAGCTCTCCATCCAAGGCACGCCGCAGATCACGGTCTTCGACGGCAAGGGCGGATGGAAGGTGGACCCCTTCACCGCCGGGGACGCGAAACCCCGGCCGCTGACGCCGGATGATGTGAAGGACCTGATCGAGGACGCCGACATGGACGGCGGCCTCGTGGACTGGGCGGCCAAGGGCAACCGGGTCGAGTACCTCGGCCAGGAGCGGCTCGAAGGCGGGCCAGCCTACGCCCTGAAACTCACCTACGCCAACGGCCGCGTCTCCACGATCTTCCTGGACGCGAGTTCCTACCAGGAGGTGAAGCGCGTCGTCACGCGCACGCAGATGGGCCAGGAGGTCGAGATGGACGTGTTCAGCAGCGGCTACCACCCGGTCCAGGGCGTGAGCGAGCCCACCCGCATCGAGATCGGCCCCAAGGGCTCGGCCCAGCGCATGAGCCTCACGATGGAGAAGGTGGAAGTGAATGTGCCGATCGACGAGGCGCGGTTCACCGGGGCGCCGAAGCCTTAACGGCCCGCGGCCCTCCTTTTCTTGGCGCCTTGACGACGCCATGCGCCGCGGCGCGCAGGAGGCGGCGGAAGGTGGGGCATTCCAGATGGCTCGGCGCGGGGCACGCCGCGGCGTGGCGCAGGCCGTCGCGCAGGGCGCCCAGCTCGCGGATCCTCCGGTCCACCTCCTCCGCCTTGGCCGCGAGCTTCGCGCGGTCGATGCGCGGCCGCCCGTCCGGCGCGAACATGCGCTTGATCTCGTCGAGCGAGAACCCGGCGGCGCGTCCGAGGGCGATCAAGGCCAACCGCTCCAGCACGCTTCCGTCGAAAAGGCGGTGGAGGCCCCGCCGCCCCACGGAAACGATCAATCCCTTCTCCTCGTAGTACCGCAGCGTGGAGGGGGGGAGGCCCGTGCGTTCCGCCACTTCTGAAATGTCCATGCCGCCCCTTGACTTCAAGTCGACTTGAAGTTGCAGGATGGTGCTTCCACGGCCCGCACGCAAGCGGAACGCCGTTCATCGAAGGAGGAATCCCATGGCGCGCGATTCACTGCATCGCTTCATCGAAGAGGCCCGGTCGGCCTGGGGGCCGCTGGATACCGGCCTCGCATCCACCCTCCGCCATGAGATGGCGGCCCTCGCCCGGGCCCCTGAGGCCGAGCCCTGGCTGGCAGCCTTGCTCCGGGACCTCCCGGAGACCCGGGAGCTGCACCGGGATCCCGATCACGGCTTCCTCCTTCTGGCCCACGCGGAGCGGCAGGGGCACCACCGCCCGCCCCACGACCACGGCCGCGGCTGGGTGGTCT
>DATJFC010000189.1:0-2642 GCA_035495995.1 Holophagaceae bacterium | reverse complement strand
TGGGCGTCTTCCTCGGAGCCTTTGCCCGGAAGATCCGGGACTACTACGCAGCCTGATCTGCCAAGCCTGGTCAAGGTTGCTAATCGAGCGGTGGGTGCCGACCACAGGCCACACGGTTCGCGCCGACCCGCGCGTGAACCTTCACCAGCCTGCGATTTGAACGCGCCCGGGTCGTAGGCTTACGAGTCGGTCCGGGAGTCTCGCTCAGCCGCGCAGTCCGTGGCCCGGAGCCTGCAGCCCGACCCGCCCCTTGCATTCCCCGCCCTCCGGATGCATCCTGGGGGCTGATCTTTGCCAGCCCAAGAGCGCGTTATCCAGAAAGGTGGAGGGACAGGCCCTGTGAAACCTTGGCAACCTGCTGAAAAGCAAGGTGCCAATTCCTGCCAGCGACGATCGTCGCTGGAGAGATGCCGAAGGCTATGAGCTGACGACAGATCGACAACTTGGAGCGGAGGCCTCATCGCCTCTCTCGTTTGGACATCGCCTCGCGGGCTGTTTCCCGAAAGGCGTCCATGTCCATCCCCTTCCGCCAGGCCCTCGACGACGGCCGCTGCTTCCTTTTCGACGGCAGCACGCCCACGGCCCTCTTCGAGCGCGGCATCCACTTCAACCGTTCCTTCGACGGCGAGAATCTCGTGGACCCGGCCGTCGTGCTGGGCGTGCACGAGGCCTTCCGCGGCGCGGGCGCGCAGGTGCTCACCACCAACACCTGGGCCGCGAACCGGCCCAAGCTGTCGGCCTACGGGCTCGCCGAGAAGCTGGCGGAGATCAACCGCCGCGGCGCGGAGCTGGCGCGGGAGGCGCTGGAGGCCGAGGCCGGCGCCTCTTCAAGCCATGACGGCTGGGTCGCGGGCTGCATCGGCCCCCTCGGCGTGCGCATCGAGCCCTGGGGCCCCACGAGCTTCGACGAGGCTCGGCACTTCTTCACCGAGCAGGCCGAAGCCTTGCGGGACGCGGAGGTGGACCTCTTCGTGCTGGAGGCCTTCGAGGACCTGAACGAGATCCGCCAGGCCATCGCGGCCGTGAAAGCCGTCAGCGACCTGCCCGTCGTGGCGATGATGACGCCCGGCGATGGCGGCCGCACGCTCTACGGCGCGGAGCCGGAGTGGTACGCGCAGAAGCTCGCCGAGTGGGGCGCGGATCTCGTCGGCGCCAACGGCGGCGGCGGCCCGGCCCAGCTGCTGGAGCTGCTGAAGCGCTTCCGCGGCGTCGTGTCCGTGCCGCTCATCCTCAAGCCCTCCGCGGGCCTGCCGCGGCAGGTGGACGGCCGCGCGCTCTATCCTTCCAGCCCCGAATACCTCGGCGAGTTCGCGCGCCAGGCCTTCCAGGGCGGCGCCCGCGCCGTGGGCGGATGCAGCGGCACCGCGCCTTCGCACATCCGCGCCATGCGAGGCGCGCTGCGGCAGGAGCGGGCCTTCTTCCAGGGCACGACCACCGTGGAGCCGAAGCCCCACGAGGAGCCGCAGGCCGAAGTGCCCGTGCGCGAGCGCAGCCGCCTCGCGCGCAAGCTGGCCGATGGCGGCTTCATCACCACCGTCGAGCTGGTGCCGCCCCGGGGCATGGAGACCGAGCGCCTGCTGGCCAAGACGCGCCAGTGCGCGGCGCTGGGCGTGGACGCGGTGAACGTGCCCGACGGCCCCCGCGCCATGGCGCGCATGAGCGCGCTGGCGACGGCCCTGCTCATCGAGCGCGAAGTGGGCGTGGAGACCATCCTCCACTACGCCTGCCGCGACCGGAACCTGCTGGGCATCCAGTCGGACCTCCTCGGCGCGGCGGCGCTGGGCCTGCGGAATGTGCTCGCCATCACCGGAGATCCACCGAAGCTGGGGCCCTATCCGCAGGCGACGGCGGTCTTCGACGTGGACGCCATCGGCCTCGTGAACATCCTCAAACGCCTCAACACGGGCCTCGACCTCGGCGGCGCGGCCATCGGGAGGCCGACGCCCTTCTCCCTCGGCGTCGGCGCGAATCCCGTCGCGCAGGATCTGGAGCGCGAGAAGTCCCGCTTCCGCTGGAAGGTGGACGCCGGCGCGCAGTGGGCCATCACGCAGCCGGTCTTCGACGCGGAGAGCCTCTTCCGCTTCCTGGATTTCGCCGACGGTTTCGGCATCCCCATCATCGCGGGCATCTGGCCCCTGAAGAACCTCCGGAACGCGCAGTTCATGGCCCACGAGCTGCCCGGCGTCTTCGTGCCGCCGCAGATCCTCGAGCGCATGGGCCGCTTCGAGAAGGCCGAGGACCAGGTGAAGGAGGGCCTCGCCATCGCCCGCGAGATCATCGAGATCATCAGGCCCCGCGTGCGCGGGCTGCAGCTCTCCGCGCCCTTCGGCCAGGTGGAGCTGGTGGCGCCGCTGCTGCCGGGCTTCGCGGCCAAGGACGGTGTCGCATGAGCGTGCGCGTCCACTTTCTGCTGGAGGATCTCGAAGCCGAGGCGCCCGACGGTTGCGCCCTGGTGGATGTGGCCGAGGCCGTCGGCGCCGACATCACCTTCGGCTGCCGCACGGGCTCCTGCGGCACCTGCCGCGTGCGCGTGGCGAGCGGCCTCGACCAGTGCAGCGCGCCGTCCTCCGAAGAGCGCGACTTCCTGGCGGGCCTCGACGCCCCGCCGGACCAGCGCCTCGCCTGCCGCGTGAAGCTGAACG
>DATJFC010000188.1:0-3935 GCA_035495995.1 Holophagaceae bacterium | reverse complement strand
ACTTGCGTGGAAGGCATGATCTCGAAAGCCTCCCGCTTCGCGGACGCCTCCAGGTGCTCCCCGTGGGCCTGGAGCAGGTCCCGCAAGGTGAGGACGCCGATGAGCTTTCCCGCGTCCTCGGGGTCCACCGCCAGCAGCGCGTCCGCGCGGGTGCGGGCCATGAGCTCCGCGGCCTCGCGCAGGGTGCACCCGGGGTGGATGGGCACCATCGGCTTCCGCGGCAACTCCAAGAGGCGGGCGTCCGGCGCGGCCTCTGATTCGACGAGGCGCGACCGGCTCAGCAGGCCCGCGAGGCGGCCGTCCGCGTCCATGAGCGGAAAGACGCGGTGGGCCGACCCTTCCGCGCCGCTGCGGAGCCAGGCCAGGGCTTCGCCGAGCGGCATCTCCGCCGGCAGCGTGACCGCGTTCCGGGTGCAGCGTTCCTCCACCAGGAGCTGGTCCAGCGGATCGGTGCCGAGCCCCGTGGGCACGCGGGCTCCGCGCTTCACCATGCGGTCCGTCATGATCGTCGTCTCCATCAGGCGGGACGAGACGAGGTAGGCCACGGCGCAGCCCGCCAGGAGCGGCAGGATGCCCCAGGGCTGGCGCGTCGCTTCCACCGCGAAGACCACGGAGGTGAGCATCGCCCGCGACGCCCCCGCGAAGAGCGCGGCCATGCCCACCAAGGCCGCCATGCGCGGATCCAGGTGGGCGCCTGGGAACAGGCGCGCGAGCCCGAGGCCCATCGCCGCGCCGAAACCGCCGCCCACGGTGAAGAGAGGCGCGAGCGTGCCGCCCGAGGTGCCGCTGCCCAAGGCGATGGCCCAGGAGATGAGTTTCGCCCCGCAGAGCGCCACCACGGCCCAGCCGACGATGCGGCCCGAGAGGATGTCCGTGATGTTGTCGTAGCCCACGCCCAGCGTGCGGGGCGCCAGGAGGCCGATGAGGCCCACGGCGAGGCCGCCCAGCGCGGGCCACAGGGCCCAGTGGAAGGGCAGCTTCGCGAAGGCGCCCTCCACCTTGAACAGGGCCTGGGTGACGGCGGCGGACATCGCGCCCGCCGCCGCGCCCACCACGGCGCAAAGCGCCAGCGCGGAGGGGCCCGCGGGAACCAGATCCGTCATGGGGAAGGCCGGTGCGGGGCCGACGAGGGCGAGCCGAACCGCTGTCGCCGCGACCGCGGCCAGGGCCACGGGCAGGAAGGAACGGGCCCTGTACTCGAAGAGCAGGAGCTCCACCGCGAGCAGCACCGCGGAGATGGGGCTGCCGAAAGTGGCGGCCATGCCCGCCGCGGCGCCCGCGCCCAGCAGCGTCTTCCGCTCGTCAGGGGTGGAAGGCAGCAGCTGGCCCAGGACCGAACCCATGGCGCCGCCCGTGGCGATGATGGGTCCCTCCAGGCCGAAGGGTCCGCCGGTTCCGATGGCGATCGCCGCCGACAGCGGTTTCAGCACCATGAGCCGCGGCTGGATGCGGCTGCGGTTGTAAAGCACCTGCTCCATCGCTTCCGGAATGCCGTGGCCGCGGATGCCCCGCGACCCGTGCTTCGCCATGAGGCCCACGATCAGCCCGCCCAGCAAGGGCACGAGGACGGATGTCCACCCCAGCGCATGGTTCCAGGGATTCACCTGCGACCAGGAAAGGCGGTGGAAGTAGGCGAGGTTCGTGAAGAGCCCGATGAGCGCCGTCAGGAACCGCGCGACGAACCCCGCCGCGACACCCAGCAGCACCGCGAGCGCGCTCAACCAGAAAGCCCTCGCGTCCAGCTCACGCTGCCGGCCTGGAAGTCCCATGGTTTCCGGTAGAGGCATGCGCCCTCCCGGAACGGAGCTTAGACCGTTTGAGCAGAAATGGAATCCGGAATGCCGGATTCAGAAGGCGTCGACGGGCTCAGGGAAGGGCGGCGACCCCGGCTGTCTGAGCGGTTGGGGCGGATCAGATCGCCATGATGTTGTAGCCGCCATCCACATACAGGACCTGGCCCGTCACGCCGCGGCCCATGTCGGAGAGCAGGAAGAGCGCGCCGTCGGCGACTTCCTCCAGCTCCACGAGCTTGCGCAAGGGGGCATGGTTGCGGTGGTGGTCCAGGATGCTGGAGAAGCCGCCGATGCCGCTGCTGGCGAGGGTCTTGATGGGGCCCGCGCTGAGGGCGTTCACGCGGATGCCGCCCGGCCCCAGGTCACTGGCGAGGTAGCGGACGCTGCTCTCCAGCGCGGCCTTGGCCACGCCCATCACGTTGTAGTTGGGCATGACGCGCTCGGACCCGAGGTAGCTCAGCGCGATGATGGAGCCGCCGCCCGCCATCAGGTCCTTGGCGCCGTGCGCCAGGACAGGGAGGCTGTAGGCCGACACATCCAGCGCCACGCGGAAGTCCTCGCGGCTCGTGCTGACGAAGTCGCCCTCCAGGGCCTGGCGCGGCGCGTAGGCCACGGCATGCACGAGGAAGTCCAGCTTGCCCCACTTCGCCTTCAGCAGGTCGAAGCCGGCCTTCACCTCGCCATCGTTGGAGACGTCCATCTGGAACAGCACGGAGTCCGGGATCTCGGCCGTCAGGTCCTTCACGTTCTCGCCGAGGCGCTCGTTCTGGTAGCTGAAGGCCAGCTCGGCGCCCTGCTCATGGCAGCGCTGGGCGATGGCCCAGGCGATGGACCGCTTGTTGGCCACACCCACGATCAGGCCGCGCTTGCCCTGCATCAGCATGGGTCTTCCTCCGGGTCAGGATGATCCACCACGATAGCGGAAGGGGCCCTGGGCCTCAAATCGCGGGCTAGACTGAGGGTCGCCATGATCCCGCGCCGCGCCATGCTGCTCTGCCTTCCTGCCGCCCTCGCGGCGTCCGCGCACGCGCAGTCCGCGACCTACGGGCAGGCGCCCTCCGCTTTCCGCGCCGACCTCGAGCAGGGGCGCTACCTCAAGGCTTACGCTGACGCGAAGGCACGGCTCGCGCAGGATCCGAACGACGCCATGGCTCTCGCCGCGGAAAGCCAGGCCCTCTCCAGCTTCCAGCGTTTCACCGAAGGCCTCGTCGCGGCGCAGAAGGCGCTGGACCTCCGCCCGGGCCTCCCGGACGCGCTGCTCGCTCGCGGCCTCGCCCGCGCGGGCAACGCGGTCCAGCAGCGCAACTTCAGCTCCCTCGGCCAGATCGGCGACGCCATGGATGATCTTGACGCGGCGACGAAGGCGGATGGCTCCCTCGTCACGGGTTGGATCTCCCTCGGCCTCGCCTACCAGCAGCTGCCTGG
This sequence comes from Holophagaceae bacterium, assembly GCA_035495995.1. Classification (GTDB taxonomy): domain Bacteria; phylum Acidobacteriota; class Holophagae; order Holophagales; family Holophagaceae; genus JAFDVN01. The sequence continues at coordinate 717 of DATJFC010000188.1, read as the reverse complement.
AATCCTCGGCGGCTCCACGCGCAAGGCCCTCGCCTGCGCGGACGGCCTCCGCAAGGTTTCCCCGGCGAAAGGCGACGCGCTGCAAGGGATGGTGCTGGCCATGGACGAGAAGTGGAATGGCGCCCTGCCCTACTTCGGCCGCGCCCTCAGCGCCGCCCCCGGAGACCCGCAGATCGTGGCCATGTACCTCCAGTCCCTCGACGACAAGCCGGCCCGCAAAGCCCTCGGCGACGCGGCCTGGAAACAGAAGCTCCAGTGGGAAGCCGAGCGTCTCCTGCCCGCGGTGAGGACCAAGGCCCGCGGCGTCGAAGCCGTCGCGGAGTGCCTCCTGGATTCAGATCACGCGGAAGAAGCTTGGAAGGCCGTCTCTGACGGCCTCGCCGCCGTCGAGGCGCCGAGCATCCTCCGCCTCGAACTCGGCAAGATCGCCGCGCGCGCGAACATCCACCGCGAGGAGGGGCTCGCCGCCCTCGACCAGGTGGTGGCCCAGCCCCTCGAGGGCGGCACCGCCGGCTACCCTGGCGCTTGGTGGCGCAAAGGGCAGATCCTGCAAGCCCTCGGCCGGAACGATGAAGCGAAGGCAGCCGCGCGCAAAGCCCTCACCTATGACCCCAAACACCCCGGGGCGAGGAAGCTGCTGGAGAGCTTGGGATGAGCGGAGAGGGCCCATCAGGAACCTCCGGTCAGGCGTGGAGAGGCCGCGCAGCCTGGGTCCTG
>DATJFC010000187.1:0-4506 GCA_035495995.1 Holophagaceae bacterium | reverse complement strand
GCCACCGGCGCGGGGAGCGGCTTCGGCTCGTCCTTCCCCGAGGCTTCCGTCTTCGCGCTCTTGTCGTCAGGCCTTGAAGCGTCCTGCGCGGACAACGGCAGGAGAAGGGCCAGCAGCGCTGGAGCGAGCAGAATCCGCATGAGAGCCTCGTGTGTTGAGGCTTCAAGCCTAGGCGGCTTCAGGAGCGGGTTCAATCCCCGAGTTTGAGACTTCCTCGGACGGCCTGGCGGAGCGCCCCACCCGCGTCCAGGCTGCGGCTGCCCATGGTCTCGTCGGCCATGACGCCGGGGTGCTGGATCTGGATGGTGTTTGCCGTCAGCGTGCGCGCCTGTTCCCGCAGATCCTCCCAACCGGGTTCCAGCTCCGCGCAGATCGTGAGGAGCACGCCGAGATGGTGCGTCGCCGGGAAGGCGATGTCGCCCTCCTCAAGCCGCGCGAGAAGGTACTTCTTCACGCACTGCTGGGCGTGGAAGCAGACCGCGTCGTAGTTGGGATGGTCTTCGACCGTGAATTCCCGTCGCGCGGTGATCCAATCGGCCTCGGCCTTCTCCACCCACTCCTGGCTGAGGGCTTTCATTGTTGCTCCGGGAAGGAATGCACCAGTCTAGCCGAGTCCGGCCAGCTCTTCGTCCACTCCAACGGCCGCCCCCGCCCGGAGGTTGAGATCCAGGCGGCGGATCGGACCGGCGTCAGTGCAGGAAGGCGGCGCAACCTTTGGGGCGCCCGTTCTGCATCTGGGCCTGGACTTCTTTCACATACTCAGGGCAGGTGCAGGCGGTGCAGGTGTTGGAGTGCGTCTCCGAGCAGAGGTCGGCGATGGTGACGGTCTCAAGGAAGCCCACGATGTGCTCGTTGAGCTGCCGCCACAGCAGGCGCGTCATGGTCTGGTCCTGGTTCATCAAGGCGGCGGCCTCATCCGGGTCTTCCAGCGCGGAGGCGTAGAAGCCGGGATCCGTGAGGCGCAGGACCTCGCCCACGCTGAGCTTGTCGCAGGCGCGGGTCATCACGTAGCCGCCCCGGGGGCCGCGCACGGAAGTGACGACGCCGGCTTTCCGCAGCTTGTGGAAGATCTGCTCCAGGAAGGGCAGGCTGATGCCCTGGCGGTCCGCGATGGCGTGCAGAGGCACCGGCTGCCCATGGCTGTGATGGGCCAGATCGAAGAGGGCCTGCATGGAGTAGCGGCCGCGGGCGGAGATCTTCAGGGCGGGCCTCCGTTCTGCATTCAGGCTAGATTCCTGGAGTGAACTGGTCAAGTATTCAGGCGTAGGATTGAGAACCGAGGAGAGCCCGATGCTGCTGATCTTCCCGCCCGCCTTGCAGACCCCCGCGCCCGCGACCCAGCCTCCCGCCGATGCCGGTCTGCCCTGCGACGCCAAGGACCACCAGGCCTTGCTCATCGGCGACTGCACCCGGGACCAGATCCTCGCGCATCGCGCGGTGTTCAAGGAACGCACGGACCAGGCGATGCCGAGCGAGGCCGATCGCGCGCGCTGGATGGCCGTCAAACGGCCCTTCACCATCGTCGCGGCCTTCGGCTCCTGGTGCAGCGACAGCCAGCATGAGCTGCCCAGCTTCCTCGCCCTCGACGGGCAGCCCAATCCCTTCGTCGAGGTGCAGTTCATCGGCGTTGCCCGGGACAAGGTCATCGAACCCTCGGCTTGGCCCGCGGGCATCGTGGCCCAGAAGGCCGAGAAGGTGCCGACCGCTTGGATCTTCGCGCTGGGCCCTGGCGGAACGCAGACCCTCGCCGGCAGCGTCGTCGAGCACCCGGCGAAGGCGGGCGAAACCTTCGCCGAATCCATCCTGGATGTGATGGAACAGGCGCGGTGACGGGCTGGAGGCCGTAGACCGGAGGCTGGGGGTCTAAAGCCGCTCGATCCGCACTTCGACCTTGGAGTCCTTCGATTCCTTGGGCGCGCGATCCTCGTGATGGTCCCGGTGCTCCCGGCGGCGGGGCTCGTCGTGATGGCGGGACTCGTGCTTCGGCTCGGACCGCGGCTCGTGATGGCGGTGTTCGGGTTTCGCCGCCGGGGCCGGGACCGGCGCGGCTTTCGGCGCGGGCAGCTTGGCGCCCCAGGCCATGGCGGCCTGTCGGATGCGGTCCAGGAGACGCGCGGGCTCGACGACCGTGATGCCGTCGCCGAACTGCATCACCCAGCGCGCGATGGCGCGGAGATCCGTGGCGGTGAAGGAGGCCTGGGCCTTGCCTTCCTCTTTCTCCTCAAGCTTGAAATCGGGGAAGGCCGGGGGGGCCTGCTTCACCGCGAAGACCCACTGCTTGTGCAGCACGACCTTCACGGGGATGGGGTCGCCGCCCAGCCATCCGCCAATGAGGTTGCCGGGCGTCCCGTCTTTGTAAGGGCCCTGAGCGCTGCGCCCGATGCCCTCCACGGCGTTGATCTCCTTCAGGAGATCGAGGCAATGGAAGCGCTCGGCGTTGTAACGGCGGTCCCAGCCCCAGGCGTACCAGGCCTTGGCGAGCGTGTCGAAGATGAGCTGGCGCGGCTCGAAGGTGCGCGGCGCGTTGGCCTCGGCGTCCTCGAAGATGAACTCCACGGCACGGCCCTCGTCGATGGCCGAAAGGATCGCCGCCGCGTGGGGCGTCAGGGCCGCGGGCCCGGCCTTCACGGCCTTCTTGGGAACAACGGCCTTCTTGGGCGCGGCCTCGACAGCGGCTTCGACGGGCGCCTCGGGCTCCGAGGTCTTGGCCTTCTTCACGGCCTTGGGCTTGGGTTCGGCCTTCTCAGCCGTTTTCGCGGCGGCTTTCTTCGCGGCGGTCTTCTTGGGCTTCGGCTCTTCAGCCTTCGCGGTCTTCTTGGTCGGCATCGGATGGGACTCCGTCTCCATCATGCCCGATCAGGCGTCGGGCGTCAGGCTTCAGGCGTCAGGGCATCATGCATCCCCGGTGGTTATTGATCATCCACCCGGTTCGCATGAAGGCCCGAAGTCCGACGCCTGACGCCCGAAGCCCGGCTAGCGCGACCTGGGATGCATGCGGTCGTAGAGCGCCCTCAGCCGCGCCTGGTGGACATGGGTGTAGATCTGGGTGGTGCTGATGTCCGCGTGGCCGAGCATCGCCTGCACCGAGCGAAGGTCGGCGCCGTGGTCCAGCAGGTGGGTCGCGAAGGCGTGGCGCAGCACGTGGGGGCTCACCGTCCCGGGGTCCACGCCCGCCTTGCCCGCGTAGCGCTTGATGAGCCGCCACAGGTGCTGGCGCGAGAGCGGCTCGCCGCGACGCCCCAGGAACAGCTCGCCGCCCTTGGGTTTGAAACCGGACCGCAACGCCAGCCAGCTCCGCAGCCAGGTCTCCGCCCCCTCCCCGAAGGGCACGAGCCGCTCCTTGCGGCCCTTGCCCATGACCTTCACGAAACCTTCGTCCAGGAACACGGACAGGGCGGGCAGGGAGGCCAGCTCGGAAACGCGGAGGCCCGTCGCGTAGAGCAGCTCGATCCAGGCGCGGTCCCGCACGCCGAGCGGATCGCCCAGATCCGGCGCGGCGAGGATGGCTTCCACCTGCGTTTCGCTGAGGGTCTTCGGCAGGATGCGCGGCGGACGCGGCGGCTTCACCACGGCCTCGGGGCCGGCCGCGCCACTGCCCTCCATCCGCAGGAAGGCCAGGAACTGCCGGAGCGCGGAGGAAAGCCGGGCGAGGCTGCGGGGCTTCTTGCCCAAGCCCTGCTGATGCACGAGGAAGGCCGTGATGGCGTCCCGGTCCAGAGCCGCGGGCGGCAAGTCCCGCTCCGCGGCCCAGGCGGCCATCTGCGCGAGATCCGAGTGGTAGGCCTCCACCGTCTTCGGGCCGAGGCCCCGCTCCACGCCGAGATGGGCACGGAATTCCCGAAGGCTGGCGGCCCAGCCGATGTCACCCAGGTTTTCCGCGTCCGTCATGAGCCCATTCTCCTGGCAAATGCGCTGTTTGACTTCGGGGCGGCCCGTGATAGCCTCGCTGGGTTCGATTTCGCCATCAAGGAGCCAAACAATGGCCGACGTGCGCAAGAAGGTCATCGCCATCATCGCCGAGCAGCTCGCGAAGCCCGAGGATTCCATCCAGGAGTCCAGCCACTTCGTCGACGACCTCGGCGCCGACAGCCTCGACACCGTGGAGATCATCATGGCGATCGAGGAGGCCTTCAGTCTCGAGATTCCCGAGAGCGAGCAGGAGAAGATCAAGACGGTGGGCGACGCCATCTCCTACATCGAGAAGCACGCCAAGGCCTGATCCGCATCCGGATGATGAAGCGCCGCCGGGTCCGCCCGCGCGGCGCTTCGCCTTTTCCGGTGGCATAATTGATGTTGCGAGGTGAACGCATGAGCACGATCCAGCGCAGGCGCGTCGTCGTCACGGGCATGGGCACCGTCAATCCCTGCGGACTCACGGTCCAGGAGACCTGGGACAACCTGCTGGCCGGCCGGAGCGGCATCGGCCTCGTGGACCGCTTCGACGTGTCCGAGTACGCCTGCAAGATCGCAGGTCAGGTGAAGGGCTTCGACCCGGACAAGTTCATC
>DATJFC010000186.1:0-8320 GCA_035495995.1 Holophagaceae bacterium | reverse complement strand
CCGATCCCGCGAAGGGGTTGAAGTCCGTGCCCTGGTCGAACACATCCACGCCTTCCTCCCGCTTGAGCCAGTTGACCACCAGGTAGGTGAGCGGGGTCATCACCGTCTCGTAGAGCACTTTCGCCACGTAGCCGGTGAGGATGAGGCTGACGATGGTGGGGATGGACTGGCGGCCGAGGTGGAAGCCGAAGTTGACGATGATCGAGTCCACCGCCTGCCCCGCCACCGTGGATCCGATGAAACGGGAATAGATGTGCCGCCCCTCGGTCCAGAGCTTCATCTTGGCGAGCACATAGGAGTTGGTGAACTCCCCGGCCCAGAAGGCCAGCAGGCTCGCCGCCACCATGCGGGGCACGGCGCCGAAGACCACTTCGAAGGCCTTCTGGTTCGGCCAGTCCGGCGAGGGCGGGATCCAGATCATGAAAAGGCCCATCAGGGCCATGAGGATGGAGGCCATGAACGCGAGCCAGATGGCGCGGCGCGCCGCGGCGTAGCCGTACACCTCGGTGAAGATGTCCCCGAAGATGTAGGTGAGGGGGAAGAGCAGCTGCGCCCCGCTCAGCTTGGGCGTCAAGGTGAAGCCGAAGAGCTGGAAGGACGGGAAGGCGCTGACCTTCTGCCCCACGAGGTTCGACACGAGCAGGATCACGACATAGATGTGGATCAGCAGCTGGAGATGCCGGAAGGACCCGAGCGGCCGCTCCTTCGCGACGGCCTTGGCGACGGCGCTCATCGCGCCGCTCCGGGCTGGTCGCTGAACTCGGCGAGGACATTGCCCTTCGTGCGGAGCACCTCATGGAAGGCCCCGCGCGTGGGGGCCGGGAGCCCGTCCCAGTCCTCCGGCGAAGCCACCACGGCCACGGGACGGCCGTCGCGCTGCAAGTTCGCCGCCAGCGGGAGCAATTGTTCCCGATCCTCCGGCAGCCAGGCCTCGCGATCCGCCGCGCTCATGCGCTCGCGCCCGTAGGCCAGCTCGCCCGTGCCATCCAATACCACGCAGCGCCGCCGCGTGTACCAGGGAATGCCCTGGCGGTAGACGCCGAGGCTGATCCACTGCGCGTCTGGTGGCGCCGCCGCGACGATGGACGCCATCTCCTTCGAGGGCCCGCCCACGCGCTCCGCGGCGAGCGTGAGCAGGAGCATGCAGGCCGCGAGGCCGCCCAGCAGCATCTTCATCGACATGCCGCGCGGGCGCGCGCACCAGAGGCCGAAAGCCATCCAGGCGGCGCCGAGGGTGAGCACCGGAGGCGCGGCGCCTTCGGGGAGCCCCTTCGAGACCAGCCCATACGCCAGGAAGGCCGTGCCCAGAAGGATCAGCTCGATGCCGGTGCGGCGCAGCGAAGCCTCTTCCTCGCCCTTGCGCTCGAAGGCGCAGGCCAGGGCCATCAACGGCACGACGACGGGGAGGATGTAAGGCGGCAGTTTGGAGCCGGACACGCTGAAGAAGATGAAGGGCCAGGCGAAGGCCATCCAGGCCGCGCCCACGAGCCAACGGTGGAGGCCGCCATCATCCGCGTCGGGCCCCTTGGAGCGCGCGAAGGTCCAGCTCCGGCGGAGACCGGTAAGGGCGGCGCTCAGCCAGGGCAGCAGGCCCACCGCGAGGATTCCGACGAAGTAGAGCTTGTCCAGCACGGGGTTGTTCGAGCCCTGCCGCTGCGCTTCATGGGTGAGGAAGCGCGCGAAATGCTCATGCAGGAAGAAGAAGCTCGCGTGGCCGGGATGGGCGCGGTTCACGAGGATGAACCAGGGCGCGGCGAGGAGGGCGGCCATGAGCCAGCCGAGCGGGTCGAAGAGCGCGCGGAGGACGGCCTTACGCAGCGCAGGCCGCCCCTTCGCGTAGAAGAGCGAGAGCAGCAGCGCGCCGCCTGGGATCACCGCGGCCGCGAGCCCCTTCGTGAGGAAGGCCAGGGCCAGCGCGGCGAACTCCAGCAGCAGCCACCGCCGGGGGGCCGCGCCCTCCATCTCCGCGGTGACGGCCTCCACCGCCGCCACGAAGGTGAGCACCGTGAGCGCGGAGAAGAGCGCGTCCAGCGTGATGATCTGGCCCACGATGAAGCCGAGGACCGTCGTCGCCGCCATGACGGCGGCCCAGATGGGGCTGCGGGCGCCGAGGCGCTTGGCGAGGCGCCAGGCGCACCAGAGCATGATCGCCGTGGCGGCGGCGAGGGGCAGGCGCGCCACCCAGTCGTGGAGGCCGAAGAGCTTGTAGCTCACGGCCGTCATCCAGTACTGGAGGGGCGGCTTCTCGAAGTAGAGGACGCCGTTGAGGCGCGGGGTCAGCCAGTCGTGGCTGGCCAGCATCTCCCGCGGGATCTCCGCGTAGCGCGCCTCATCGGGTTCCCACAGGGGCCGCAGGAAGAGCGGCAGCAGGCCCAGGACGAGCCACAGGAAGCCGTAGGTGAGGCGTTCGCGGCGCGTCATCGGTGCCTCAGTCGGTGTCGGCGACCTGCTCCATGGCCTCGTATTCCTTCAGGAAGAAGTCGAGGCTCTTGGCCAGGCTCTCCTTCATGCCGATCTTCGGGGCGAAGCCGAAGGCTTCCGAGAGGCGTTTGACGCTGGGCGTGCGGGTGAGGACATCCTGGTAGCCCTTGCCATAGAAGTCGCCGCTGCTGGTCTCCACGATGGGGCTCAGCGCCACGCCCATGGCCGCGCGCTTGGGGTGCTTGTCCCAGAGGTCGCGCAGCATCTCGGCCACTTCGCGGACGCTGTGGTCGTTCTTCGGGTTGCCGATGTTGAAGATGCCGCCCGTGGCCTTCCCGCCCTCGTTCTTGAGGAGCATCATCAGGCCGTCCATGGCGTCGTCCACGTCGATGAAGCAGCGGCGCTGGGCGCCGCCGTCCACGAGCTTCAACGGCTCGCCCTGGATGAGGTTCCATACGAACTGCGTGACGAGGCGGGAGCTGCCTTCCTTGGCGGTGTTGAGGCTGTCCAGCTTGGGGCCCATGAAGTTGAAGGGGCGGAAGAGCGTGAAGTCGAGGCCCTGCTGCCAGCCGTAGGCCCAGATGACGCGGTCCAGAAGCTGCTTGGAGGTGCTGTAGATCCACCGGTCCATGGGCACGGGACCCGTGACCAGCGGTGAGGTGTGCTCGTCGAATTCCGCGTCCGGGCACATGCCGTAGACCTCGGAGGTGCTGGGGAACATGATCCGCTTCTTGTACTTCACGCACTGGCGCACGACGCGGAGGTTCTCCTCGAAGTCCAGCTCGAAGACCCGCAGCGGGTTCTGCACGTACATCTTCGGCGTGGCGATGGCGACGAGGGGCAGCACCACGTCGCACTTCTTCACGTGGTACTCGATCCACTCCTTGCTGATGGTGATGTCGCCTTCCACGAAGTGGAAGCGGTCATGGCCCAGATGCTCCGTCACCTTGTGGGTGCCGAGGTCCATGCCGTAGACCTCCCAGGTCGTGTCGCGCAGGATGCGCCCCACGAGGTGGGAGCCGATGAAGCCGTTCACGCCGAGGATCAGGACCTTCATGGAATCTCCAAGAGCCAAACAGGAAAGTCTATCAGGGTCATATGACGAGCCTCACCACGGAGATGAACCCACTACATAGCAGGGTCGTCCCAAATGTCATTGTGATAGATCGTACGGTCGTAAACCTCGTCGGAGAATTCGCCTGACCTCCAAATCCGCTCCGCCAATATCCATTGACCGGACATCCGTTTGGACTCACGGAAAATCAGAGTTAGTCCATAAGCCAAGCCTGCGTCCCCTCCGTCAAGCTCAACCTTGACTTCATGTGGTGATGACCAGATTTGGCATCCATCGATGTCGCCTTCACCTGCAAGGGATTCGTAGGGTATCGCCTGGATCTCTCCATTGATCCAAATCGAGAAACCATTCAACGGATACCTCCAGACTGCGGGCTTGGCATTCCAACTGGAATCGTCCGACTCCTTCGCCCAATCGGTATTCACTGCGTCTTCTGTGTTTTCTCCAAACTCGAATTGGAGTTTCACTTTCACTGCCTTGGTGATCTGCTTCTCAGCCACCGTCTTGGGCGCTTTCACATCGAGGACCCATTGAGGCTTTGGGTTGGGAGATCCAGCAAACAACACAGATGAGAAAATCATTTGGCAAAGTGCCTGCGTGAATTTCATGCTCCTGACCTCTTGTGAACGAGACTACCAGCAGGGTCATCCGCGCCTTCAGAACCTCACCGTGTTCCCCACCACGACCTGCCACTTGTCCTGGCCGGGCTCCTTCACGAGGGGATAGGCCATGGTGAGGTAGACGACGCGGCCCAGGCTGCTCTTGAGGTCGCCGAAGCGGAGGCCGCCGCCCACATCCGCGTAAGTGCGGCTCCAGCCCAGGCCGTCCAGGCGGTGGATGGCGCCGGCGTCCGCGTAGAGGACGAAGCCCGCCCGCAGGATGCCGAGCCACCGCCAGTCCGTGAGGGTCCGGTGCTCGAAGCTCGCGAGCCAGCGCCGGTCGCCGGGGTGGATGTGGTCCGTGTAGCCGCGCAGGCCGTCGAATCCGCCCGCGTAGAGCAGGTTCTCCGGGTCGGGGCGGCGCGCGGTGTCCACGGAGAGGTAGCCCGCCAGCACCTGATGCGGAAAGGCCCAGGTGTAGGCCGTGAGCGTGCCGCCCGCGAGGCCGTTCTCCACGCCGGAGGATCCGCGCCGCGCGCTCGCGTAGGCGGAGGCGAGCACCAGGCTGTCTTCCGACGGCGCCCAGCCCCGGCCCGCGTTCAGGCGCAGGAAGGGCGCGGCCTCGGTGCTGCCCAGCGCGCGGGTGTAGAGGCCGAGCGCCGCCTGGCCGTTCCACCCGAGGTTGTAGTCCTCCGGGATGTCCATGCCCACGAGATCGCGGTAGACGCGGAAGCCGTCCTGCAGCCACTCCACGGTGAGCGCGGGACCCCTCAGGCGTCGCGCGGCCAGATCCGGCGCCGGCAGCGCGCCGGCCGGCGCGTCCGCCGTCAAGGCGCCATAGCTGGCGTCCGCGGCTTCCAGGTCCACTCCCACGCGGAACGCGGAGGCTCCCCCGCCGCCGGCGCGCCAAGCGAAGGCCGCCATGCCCGCGTGGAGCAAGGACGGGGCCTCGTAGATCTGGGTGTCGTGATCCTAGATGAGCTGCCGCGATTGCGTGGTGGAGGACGAGAAGTCGGTGGACCAGGGCGTGTCCAGCGCGAAGAAGGGGCGGCCGATCTCGAAGCCCCGGGAGAACCCGTCCGACAGGGACTGGTAGGTGGCCGAGAAGACCCAGCGCCCGCCGAAGACCTGCCGGTCGTTGTAGACGAAGGCGTTCGAGGCGCGCTCCGCGTTCACCTGCCGCTTGAACGCGAGCTCCTTGCCGCTGCCCAGGAGGTTCTGGTCCTGGAGCCCGAAGCTCCACGCGTGGTGCCCGCCCACCTGGCTGTACCCCACGCTGGCCTTCAGCGTCCACGCGTCCCGCGCGCGCACGACGGCGGTGACGGAGCCGTCCGGGCCGACCTCGGGGCTGATATCGGCGTCCTTGATGGAGCGGAAGCTGCGCAGGTCCCGTTCCGCCTCGTGGATGCGGCGGGCGTCTACCGCGTCGCCGGCATGGATGGTGAGCTCGTGGCGGATGACCGACTCGTGGGTGTCGAAGTGCAGCGCGTTGCCCAGGCGGCCGATCCAGGTGGCTTGAGCGGGATCGGAAAGGTCGAAGACTGGCTCGACCTCGATGCGGATGGCGGCGATCTTCGCGCCCCTGGCCTGCAGTTCTTCCCAGGTGGGAGCGTGCGCCCGCAGCGCCGCGACGGCGCAGAGGAGCAGCGCCGCCCGGAGGCCGGCCCTCATCCCGCGATCTCGCAGACCACCTTGCCGAAGCCTTGGCCGCGCTCCAGGTGCGCCTGGGCGGCCGGGTAGTCTTCCAGCGGGAAGACGCGGTCGAGAACGGGCCAGAAGGGCGGGTTGGTCGGATTCCGCTTGAGGTGCTCCAGCATCGTCCAGAGATGCTCGCGGCGGCCCATGTAGGAGCCGAGGATCGTGATCTGCTTCGCGAAGAGCGCCCGGAGGTTCAGCGGCGCCTCCACACCGGTCGTGCTTCCGCAGGTGACGATGCGCCCTGCCCTCGCCACGGCGGCCATGCTCGCGGCCCAGGTGGCCGTGCCCGTGTGTTCGAAGACGATGTCCACGCCGCGTTTCGCGGTGAGCTCGCGCGCCTTCTTCGCCACATCCTCCCGGGACCGGACGATGACATGCTCCGTGCCCAGCTCCCAGCAGCGCATGGCCTTCTCGTCGCTGCCCACGACGGCGATGGCTCGGCCGCCGAGGAAGCGCGTCAGCTGGATCGCCGCCGTGCCCACGCCGCTGCCGCCGCCCCAGACGAGGACCGTCTCGCCGGGCTGGAGCTTCGCCTTCTGCACGAGCATCTCCCAGGCCGTGAGGAAGACGAGCGGGAAGGCCGCGGCCTGCCTGAAGTCCCAGTTGGGCGGGATGGGCAGGAGGCTCGCCGCGGGCACCAGCGCATGGGTCGCGGCCGTGCCATCGCAGAGGTGCCCCATCACCTTGTAGGACGCGCAGCGCATGTCGTCGCCCCGCAGGCAGGCCGCGCAGGCGCCGCAGCTGAGCCCAGGCGCGATCATCACGCTGCCGCCCGGCTCCACGCCCGGCGGCAGGACGGTGCCGTCCCCCACCGCGTCCAGCACGCCCGCGCCATCGCAGCCCGGCGTGATCGGCAACGGCAGTTTGACGCCGTCGAGGCCCTTCGTCGTCCAGAGATCCAGATGGTTGAGCGCCATGGCCCTCAGCGCGACGCGCGCCCAGCCCGGCCCGGGAGTGGGGGGATCGAAGGCTTCCTTCACGACCGAGCCGGCCGCGCCGTGCTCCTTCACGCGCCAACGGTACGCCTGGGCCACGGTCAACCTCCGTCCACGATGAAGAGCCTCGCGCCCTGCTCCGTCCAGGAGCGGTGCTCGGAAGCGCCGTCCGCCACCTGGTAGCTCATGCCGGGCCCCAGCCGCAGCCGGCGGCCATCGCTCAGCTCGGTGTTCAGCTCGCCCTCAAGCACGAGCAGGATGTGGCCCTTCGCGCAGAGGTGGTCCGCGCGGTAGCCGGGGCTGTACTCCACCATGCGCACGCGCGCGCTGCCGAAACGGCCCGTGCGCCAGATCGCCTGCCCCGTCTCGCCCGCATGGACCTCGGGCGCCACCCGGCTCCAATCCGTGGTGGTGAAGGGCAGGCTCTCCAGGTCGAGTCTCATCCCCGCCCCTACCGCCTGTAGGTGCCGGTCCAGCGGCCTTCGGCGAGCACCCGGCCCTTCATCGCCTGGCGCAGCGCCTGGATCGTCATCCCGGGCGCGAGGCCCGTGGGCGCCGACAGCGCGTAGACCGTGAAGTGGTAATGGTGGACCTTGCCGGGCGGCGGCGCCGGGCCGTTCCAGCCGAGGCGGCCCCAGGAGTTGAGCCCCTGCTTGCCCCCGCCCGGAAGCTCCGCCGCGCGCGGGCGGTTCTCCGCCAGGCCCGCCGACACGGGGAGATCGTAGGCCACCCAGTGGATCCAGACGCCGGCCGGCGCGTCGGGGTCTTCGACGGTGACCGCGAAAGCCTTGGTCCCGGGCGGGGCGCCGGACCAGCGGAGCTCAGGCGAGGCGTCGCCGCCGTCTTCGCCGAAACGCGCAGGCAGAGGCGAGCCGTCGGGCAGGTCCGCCACGCCGAGGTTCAACAGGCCTTTCGGCGCGCCGCAGGCGCCGATGGACGCGAGCAGGAGCGGCAACAGCAGCTTGGACATCACTCCTCCTTGAGGCTGCGCCTCATGAGGCCGTCCACCGCCGCGCGGGGATCCTCTCCCTTCAGCAGGCCGGCCACGGCCTCCGTGATGGGCAACTCTACGCCCACGCTCGCCGCGAGGGCCAGCGCCGCCGCCGTGGTGCTGACGCCTTCGGCCACCTGGCCGCCGAGGGTCGCCAGGGCCGCTTCCAGGCCGACGCCTTTCGCCAGCTCGGCGCCGAGACGGCGATTGCGGCTCTGCGGGCCCACGGCCGTGAGCATGAGATCGCCCATGCCCGCGAGGCCCATCACCGTTTCGCGCTGGCCGCCGAGGGCATCCACCAGCCGCGCCATTTCGGCGAGACCGCGGGTGATGAGGGCCGCGCGGGTATTCAGCCCGAGACCGAGACCCTCGGCGATGCCGGTGGCGATGGCGACGACGTTCTTCAGGGCGCCCGCCAGGGCCACACCCCCGGGATCGCCGTTCCGGTAGAGTCGCAGGTTGCCGCTCGACATCACTTCCTGCACGCGCCGCGCAGTTGCGGCATCGGCCGAGGCCACCACGACGGCCGTCGGATTGCCGCGCGCCACCTCGAGAGCGAAGCTGGGCCCGGAGAGGACCGCCAGGCGCGCCCCGGCCGAGC
>DATJFC010000185.1:0-3377 GCA_035495995.1 Holophagaceae bacterium | reverse complement strand
CCGGTCCCGGAGCACCAGCCCCAAAGCCCGGTAACGGTCCGCGTCTTCCGTGCGGCCGACGCTCCGATACAGGCCTTCCAGGTTGCCGCAGGCGATCCCCCCCTTGGGGTCGATCTGGATGGCCCGGAGGAAGGCTTCCTCGGCCCGGGCCTGGTGGCCCATGTCCTGCTGGATCACGCCATAAGTGTTCCACCCGATGCCACTCTGGGGGTCATCGCGCAGAGCCGCCTCGGCTTCGGGGATCGCGGCCTCGGGGCCGTCGGACTGCAGCAGTTCCACCGCGCGGTTGCTGTGGAACATCGCGCGGAAACGGGCCTCCGAGATGGGCCGGATGTGGATGGCTCCGAGGTGGGTTTCGGGGCTGAAATCCGCGACCACCGTGTTGAGCATGTTGATGGGAATGGCGGCGACCACATGGAGCTCGTTGTAGATGAGGTCCCCGTGGCGCACCCAGAGGCTGATGGAGGGCGCTTCCGCGAAGCGCACGGGCACGCCGAGGAATTTGCAGGCCGCGGCGTAGAAGGCCGTCAGGGAGATGCAGTTGGCCTTCCGGTCCCTCCAGACCTCGGCCACCGTGCGGGTCTTGTCGTTGGCGTAGACGATGCCGAGCCCGCCATCCTCGGGTTTCGCGAAGATGCGGCGGGCCAGCCCGTCCGTCTTGGATTGCCAGGTGTTGTAGGGGAGCGTCGCTTTGACGACGAAATCGTGGAATTCCTTCGGCGCCGATAGGATGTCGGCTCCCTGATCCTCGGGGACCGGGGGGGCCTGGGCCATGGCGAGGACGGGGACCATGAAAGCGGAGGCGAAAAGGCGGCTGCGTCGCATGGGATCCCTCGAATGATGAGGCAACGATAACCCCTCCCGACGCGCGCGCAAGATCCACGCAAATCTGTGACAAATCGCCGCTAAGTTGGAAGGATGTCAACAGCGGTCGTCTGCGCGTACAGCCCCGTGGGGAGGGCGGCTTTGGAGGGCCTGCTGGAGGCCGGGATCGAGGTGCTCGCGCTTTACACCTACCCGCAGGGCGCCGAAGAGCAGTGGTTCGAGGCCCCCGCGGCGCTGGCGGCGCGGCATGGCATCCCTGTCTTCATGGAACCCGCCTTCAACACGGACGAAGTCCATGCCCGCATCCGGGCCCACGCGCCGGACTTCCTCTTCAGCTTCTACTTCCGCGAGATGATCCAGGCCCGTTTCCTGGACCTGCCCCGGCTCGGGGCCTACAACCTCCACGGCAGTCTGCTTCCGAAGTACCGTGGTCGCGCGCCCATCAACTGGGTGCTGGTGAAAGGCGAGACCGAGACGGGGATCACGCTCCATGCGATGACGCCCAAGCCGGATGACGGCGCCGTCATCGGGCAGACCGCCCTTCCCATCGCCTGGGATGACTCGGCCCTCTCGCTCACGATGCGCAGCGCGGACGCCGGCCGCGCCCTGGTGCGGGATCTGGCGCCGCGACTGGCGGAAGGCACCGCGCCCCGCATCGACCAGAAGACCCTCGGGCCCTCCTCTTACTTCGGAGGGCGCAAGCCGGAGGACAGCCGCCTCGATTTCGCGATGTCCGCCCAGGAGGCCTTCAACCAGATCCGCGCCGTGGCCGACCCCTGGCCCAATGCCTTTCTGCGCACGGAGCAGGGCGAGCTCCGGCTCGCCTGGGCCCTGCCGTCCGCGGCGACCTGCCCAGCCGCCCACTTCCGTGAAACGCGCGAGGGCGTCCTTCTGGGTTTCACGGACGGCGCTCTGCGGCTCGCGACGCTCCGCAAGGACGGCCTGCGTGGCGAACGCCCCAGCGAGCACGCGGCCTGGCTGCGGGATCTGGGCGTGCCGGAAGCGCGCTAGACTCTCCGCCATCCACCGGGAGCCACCATGAAAGTCCGCGCAGCCGCCCTGCTTCTCGTCCCCGCCCTGGTGCTCTGCGCCGGCGGCCGCCACCGCCGCGGCCCCCTCGTCAGCGCGAGAGACGCCAAGGCCATCGCCGCCCGCGAGACCGGCGGCTTCGCGGTCAGCGCCCGCGAGGTGCCTCTCAACGGAGCCAGCGGAGGCTGGGAGGTGCTCGTCCACATGCCCAAGGAAGATCGCGGCTGGCGCTGCGTCGTCGACGACGACACGCGCATGGTCAGCACCAAGGAGCGCATCCCGAACCCGCCCGCGCCGGCGGGAAAACGCCGTTGAGGCGAACCGCCCTCCTCGCCGCGGCCCTCAGCACGCTCCTTCCAGCGCAGGCGCCCGATGCCGCGCGCATGAAGGCGGATGTCTACACCCTCGCCAGCCCCGCCTTCGAAGGCCGCCTCACGGGAACGCCCGGCCAGATGAAGGCCGCCCGGCTCGTGGCCGACCGGTTCAAGGACCTGGGCCTCCAGCCTCTGGGCAAAGGCCCGGAACCCTTCTTCCTGCCCTATGCGCTGGAGCATCTCTCCGTGACGGGGAGCGGATCCTTCCTGTCGCTCAACGGCCGCCGCGTCCCTTACGGCGCAGGCGCGGTTTCCACGCGCATGAAGCCGGCGACGGCGGCGCTGATCTTCGAACCGGCTGGCGCCAAGCCTGGCCCGGAGGCGGCAGGCTGCTGGATCGCGTCATTCGCCCCGTCCGGATTCACGGCCGATCAGGCGGACAGCTTGTATTCCAGCGCCGTCGCCGCGCATGCCGCGGGTCTCCTCCTGCTGCCCCGGCCAGGCGGCGATACCCTAGGGCCCCTCCGCGAGCGCGATTTCCGGTTCATCGGCAGGGGCCGCTGGTCCGCTGAAGGGCAGGAGGTCCCCGCCGGCCCAGCCACAGCCGCGGTGGATGCCGCCTCGGCGTCAGCCCTGGGTCTCGATCTCGGAGCTCTGGAGAAACGGTCCACGCCTTTGGACCTGGGCGCTTGGCGCGTGGACCCCGCTGGCAGCGTCGAGACCCAGCGTCCTGTCAATGTCGCGGCGGTGCTGCCAGGCTCCGATCTGGCGCTGAAAGACGAATTCGTCGTGCTCAGCGCCCACGAAGACCACCTCGGCATGCGGGACGGCCTGCTCCACCCGGGCGCCGATGACAACGCCAGCGGCACGGCGGTGCTGATGGAAGTGGCCCGCCTGCTCAAAAGCGCGAAACCCCGGCGCTCCGTCCTTTTCCTCAGCCTCAGCGGCGAGGAACTGGGCCTCTTCGGCTCCCGGGCCTTCGTGGCGGATCCGCCCGTTCCTTTGAAGTCCATCGTGGCCGACCTCAACACGGACATGGTGGGCCGCAACGACCCGCGCGTCATCGCGGTCACCCCCGCGCGCGTCGCGGGCGCCACGGGCACGCTCACCCGCGACGCGCGGGAGATCGCCGCGGGGCTCGGCCTCACGCTCACGGACGAGGCCGACGGCTACTGGCAGCGCTCCGACCACTACAGCTTCGCGACCGCG
>DATJFC010000184.1:0-2318 GCA_035495995.1 Holophagaceae bacterium | reverse complement strand
CTGAGGTCGGTGAGCGTCATGTCGTCCAGGAAGGTGCCCTGGGCGCGCGCGACCTGGCCGTGCAGGGTGTACTGGTCCGTGGGGCCCGTGTGTGTGCGCAAGGAGGTGCTGGGCACGACGACCGCGTCCACCCACTTCGAGCGGGCGTTCGTCCGGTCCGCGTGGGCGGCGTACTGGAGGTCCCGGCCCGTGAGCAGGCCGGCCACGGTGACGCTCTCGCCGAAGTCGTTGTTCTGCACGGCCACCGCGCGGAGGTGCGAGCCCACCTGCTTGTTCAGCTCCATGAGCGTGCGGTTGAGGATGGGCGCGAAACTGGAACCCGTGAGCAGCAGGGCGCGGCGGCCGCGGTAACCCTCGGCGCGTTTGGAGCGCATGAAGCGCTTGGCGTGATCCTGGAACTTGCGCACCATGCCGACGCCGTTCTCCAGCTGGGCCCAGGTGCGCGAGTAGAAGGCGCGGCCGGGCACTTCCACGCGGGCGCGGGTGAACCACTCGTCCGCCAGCAGCAGCCAGGGCTCGCCGCCGTTCTCCTTCGCCAGATGCCGCGCGTCCGGCGTCCAGCGCTCCACCCACTCCGCCGCGTAGTCCGGGCCGATGTCCTGCATGTCCGGCAGGCCTTCGCGATGGGCGGTGAGGCCCAGGGGCACGCAGGAGAGGCTCAGCACGCCGCCCTTGCCGGCCCAGGGGCCGCTCTCCTGGAAGGCGCGGCGCTCCCACAATTCGCGGAGCGTCTTCTCCCAGATGGCGCCGTCGTTGTAGCCCGGCGCGATGACCGCCTGGGTGTGGACATCGATGCCGCCCTCCAGCAGCTTGTCGATCTTGCGGAGGATGTGGCCTTCGCGCGGGTTGCCCGTCGTGCGCGCGCGGGCCTCGGGATCCGTGGCGTGGACGCTCACATGGATGGGCGAAAGCCGCTCGCGGATGATGCGGTCCAGCTCCTGCTCGTCGCTGCTGCTCAGCGTGCTGAAGTGGCCGTAGAGGAAACTGAGGCGGATGTCCTCGTCCTTGAGGTAGAGGCTCTTGCGGTAGCCCTTGGGCATCTGGTGCACGAAGCAGAAGACGCAGTTCATCTTGCAGGTCTTCACCTCGTCGGCCGCGAGGTCGAGGCCGATGCCGTCGCCGCCGTTCTCCACTTCGGCCTCGACGAGGCCGCCGCCGGCCTTGCGGAAGAGCACGGTCGTCTCGTCCTTCTGGCTGATGAGGAACTGGTAGTTGAGCTGGTCCAGGACCTTCTCGCCGTTGATCTCCAG
Organism: Holophagaceae bacterium; assembly: GCA_035495995.1. Lineage (GTDB taxonomy): Bacteria > Acidobacteriota > Holophagae > Holophagales > Holophagaceae > JAFDVN01. The sequence continues at coordinate 1,068 of DATJFC010000184.1, read as the reverse complement.
GATGGTGTCGCCGGGCTCCATGCCGACGGCCGCGGCGAGCCCTTCCGGCTCGATCGCGATCACCTGCACGCCTTGCTGCGCCACGCGGGCCTCCTGACCTTCCAGTTTCAGGGCTTTATGCCTCTGCGGCAAGGCGGAATGGGGATTCGGGCGTCGGGCTTCAGGCGTCGGGCGTCGGGCGTCGGGCCTTTATGCCGCCGGGGGCGCTGGCCTATTGCGACCAGGCATGCACAAGGCCCCGAAGCCAGAAGCCCGAAAGCCTGCGACAGCCATTGGCGGGCGCGCTTCGGTATCGTGAAGGCATCCATGCTCGAGCTGGTCTTCTCCAACCGCGCCGAGGCCCTTCTCGAGGCCTTGGCGGAGCGCGTGGCCGCGCGGCAGGCGGGGAGCGGCTTCTGGACGCCCGTCCCCGTCGTCGTGCCCAACCCGCTCGTGAAGCGTTTCGTGCGCGAAGGGCTCGCGGCGCGGAACGGCGTGGCGGCCAACCTGGACTTCCGCTTCCTGGAAAGCCTGGTGGAAGACGCGCTGCCGGAGGGCCGGAAGCTGTGGACGCTGGAGGCCGTGGCGGGACGGCTGCTCGTCCGCTTCGGGTCCGGCGGGCTGGAGCCGGAGGTCGCGGCCTACTTGGCTGGCGAGGGGCGCGGCCTCAAGGCGCTGCAGCTGGCGCAGCGGCTCGCGGCGCGCTTCCTCGACTACGCGCTGCACCGGCCCGACTGGGTGCGGCAGTGGCGCCTCGGCCGCGAGGCCGGCGGCGCGGGCTGGCAGGGGCGGCTCTTCAAGGCCGTGGACGCGGAACTGGGCGGGGCGGGTTTCGTCTGCCCCGCGGATCTCGCCGCCGAAGCGCCGCGCCTGCGCTGGCCCGAGGGGGCGCTGCTCGTGAGCCTCAACACCCTCGCGCCCGCCTACCTGGAGCTGGCGCGGCGCCTCGGCGAGCGCAGGGCGCTCGCCTTCTTCGTCCTCAACCCTTGTGAGGAATTCTGGGCGGACCATCCGGCGCGCAAGGCTTTCCTCGAAGGCGGCGAGCCGCCCGAAGGCCATCCCGCGCTGGGCCTTTGGGGGCGGCCGGGC
>DATJFC010000183.1:0-6173 GCA_035495995.1 Holophagaceae bacterium | reverse complement strand
CGCGGTCGCGCGCCAGGCGCTGGAAATGCGCGGCTACCAGGTGATGGAGGCCGAGGACGGCTCCGCGGCGCTGGACCATCTCCGCGTGCAGGGCCACCGCGTCTCCCTCGTCGTGCTGGACGCCACCATGCCGAACATGAGCGGCGAGAGCACCCTGCGGGAGATCGGCGACCTGCTCCCGGACCTGCCCGTCCTCCTCAGCTCCGGCTACGACGAGCAGGCCACCCTGCGGCGCTTCCCCGGCATGGGCAAGGACCGGTTCCTGCCCAAACCCTACGGGCCCCTGGACCTGCTGGCGAAGGTGCAGGCCTTGATGCCTCCGAGGTGAGCCGATGCGCACCGTTCTGCTCTTGGTCCTTTCGAACGTCTTTATGACCTTCGCGTGGTACCGGCATCTGAAGGCCCAGCACGCCGCGCCGCTTTGGATCGCGATCCTCAGCAGCTGGGGCATCGCGTTCTTCGAGTACTGCCTCGCCGTGCCCGCCAACCGCATGGGGTACGGGCGCTTCACGCTGCCTCAGCTGAAGGTGCTCCAGGAGGTGGTCACCCTGGCCGTCTTCGCGGTCTTCGCCCTGGTGTGGTTCAAAGCGAAACTGAGCCTCAACCACCTCTGGGCGGCCCTGTGCCTGGTGGGCGCGGTCTTCTTCACCTTCCGGAGTTAAGCAGCCGTTCCAGCAGCGGCAGGATGCGCTCCAGCTCCAGGGGCTTCGTCTCCACCGCCGCGCAGCCCGCCGCGAGCGCGGCCCGGTGGTCGCCCTGATCCACCGAGGCCGTGAGGGCCACGAGGATGATGCGCGCCGTGGCGGCGTCCGCCTTCAGCCTGCGCGCCACATCGAGCCCGTTCATCCCCGGCAGGCCGATGTCCAGCAGGGCCAAGTCGGGCAGCCACGCCGCCGCGGCCTCCAGCGCCTCCGGCCCGTCATGCGCCACCCGCACCTCGTGGCCTCCTTTGCGGACGAGGAGCCGCTGCATGGCCTCGGCGTTGAACGGATGGTCCTCGACCAGCAGCAGGCGTCCCATGGGACGATGCTACTGGGAGAACGCCCATGGTCGCCTACGAAGTGCGCGTGAAGGTCCGCGAAGACATGATCGAGGCGTTCCAGTTCTACATGCGCCGGAAGCACCTGCGGGAGATCCTGGCCACCGGCTGCTTCCAGGCGATCCGCTTCGAGCGCGCGGAGGAGGGCGTCTTCCGCACCCGCTACGAAGCCGCGACCCGTGCCGACTTCGACCGCTACCTGAAGCAGCACGCCGCGCACTTCCGCGCGGACTTCATGACGCATTGCCCCGAAGGCTGCACCGTCACGCGGGAGGCCTTGGAGACCGTCGAGGTCTTCGCCTAGAGCTCTTCCCAGCGCAGCACGCGGGCGACGGCCTTGCGCCACCAGGCCATCCTCGAAGCGGCCTCGTCCCGGGGCATCGCCGGCTCGAAGGCGCGCGCGGCGCGCCACTGGGCGGCGATGGCCTCGGGGCCCTTCCAGATCCCCGCGGTCAGGCCCGCGAGGTAGGCCGCGCCGAGAGCGGTGGTTTCCGTGACGGCGGGGCGCAGCACGGGAATGCCGAGCAGGTCCGCCTGGAACTGCATGAGCAGGTCGTTGGCGGCGGCGCCCCCGTCCACGCGCAGTTCCAGGACCGGCGCCGCCGCGTCAGCCGCCATGGCCTCCATCAGTTCGGCCGACTGGAAGGCGATGGCCTCCAGCGCGGCGCGCGCGATGTGGCCCGCGCCCGCGCCCCGCGTGAGGCCCAGCAGCCCGCCGCGGGCGTGGGGATCCCAGTAGGGGGCGCCCAGGCCGGTGAAGGCGGGCACCAGCGCGACGCCGCCGTTGTCGGGCACGGAGCGCGCGAGAGCCTCCACTTCCGACGAGCCTTGGATGAGGCCGAGGCCGTCGCGGAGCCACTGCACGACGGCGCCGCCCGTGAAGACGCTGCCTTCCAGCGCGAAGGCCGGAGTTGATTCCGCCGACGCGGCGCGCGTCGTGAGCAGCCCCCGCGCGGAGGCGCGCGCCTCCGCGCCGGTGGCCATCAACAGGAAGCAGCCGGTGCCGTAGGTGTTCTTCGCGAGGCCTGGCGCGAAGCAGGCCTGGCCGAAGAGGGCCGCCTGCTGGTCCCCCGCCACGCCGCCGATGCGCACGGGCGCGCCGAGATGCCGCGGATCCGAGCTACCGAAGTCCGAGGCGGAAGGGCGCACTTCGGGCAGCAGCCGCTCCGGCACGCGCAACAGGTCCAGCAGCTCCGGATCCCAGACCCCGCGATGGATGTCGAAAAGGAGCGTGCGCGAAGCGTTGGTGGTGTCGGTGGCGTGCCTGCCCGTGAGTTTCCACAGCAGCCAGCTGTCCACGGTGCCGAAGGCCAGCTCGCCGCGCTCGGCCCGCGCCCGCGCGCCCGGGACCTGGTCGAGGATCCACGCGACCTTCGTCCCGGAGAAGTAGGGGTCGAGCAACAGCCCGGTGCGCGTCTGCACAAGAGGCTCATGTCCCCCCGCCTTCAGCGCCGCGCAGGCATCCGCCGTGCGCCGGTCCTGCCACACGAGGGCCGGATGGACGGGGCGGCCCGTGGCGCGCTCCCAGAGGATCGTCGTCTCCCGCTGGTTCGTGATGCCGAGGGCCGCGAGATCGGAGGCCCGGAGCCCGGCCTTGTCCAGCGCGGCGCGGGCGCAGGCGAGCTGCGAGTCCCAGATCTCTTCCGCGTCCTGCTCCACCCAGCCCGGCCGGGGGTAGGAGGTCGCGAACTCCTGCTGCGCGAGCGCCACGATCTCGCCCGAGGGCCGGAACACGATGGCCCGCGAGCTGGTGGTGCCCTGGTCGAGCGCGAGCAAGTAGGTCACGGCGCCAGCATGGCCGGGCGCCGTGCCGAGGTCTAGAGCGCGGTCTTCATCTGGCAGGCCACGAGGATCAGGACGGAGAGGTCCGCCACCGCGTGCTGCAGGAAGGGCACAGCGGCCCCGCCATTCCGACGCGCGAGCCAGGACCACCCTGCGCCTGCGAGGGCGGGCAAGAGGAGGGCGGGAAGGACCCAGGGCCACGGGAAGAGGATCGCGGCGGCCACGGCGTGATGGAGTCCGAAGGCGCACCCGTGCTGGAGCAAAGACCAACGCCCCTTCTCGCGCAGAAGGGCGCCGCGCCAATAGGCCTCTTCGACCGGCGCATTGACGACGAGCGCGTAGGCGATCTGTCCGGGCAGCCCGCCCGGCAGCCGGCTCATCAAGAGGGAGAGCGGGCCCTTCGGGAAGGCGGTGAGGGGTGGCAGGAGCCATGGCAGGAACAGCAGCGGCAGCGCGGCGATGATCCATGCGAGGCCAACCCGGTCCACGCGGCCTAGAGCCCAAGCCTTCCGGTCAAGAGAGCCGGCGAGACAGAGTCCGTGATAGCCGGCGAGAGCCAGCCAAGGGCGCTGCGGCTGCCCGATCAGCGCCGCGGCGATCCAAAGGCTTGGAACCCAGAACGGGATCCGCACCTCAACTCAGCGCAGCCTTCAGCGCGGCGAAGGCGGCGGGAATGCCGTCGGGCTTGGTGCCGCCGCCTTGGGCGAGGTCCTTCTTTCCACCCCCGCGACCATCAATGGCGGGGGCCATGGCCCTGAGCAGGGCGCCCGCGTCGGCGGCCCCGGAAGCGGCGACGAGCACGGCGACCTTCGAGTCATCCACCTTCGACGCGAGGGCGATGACGGCGTCTTTGTGGCGCGTGCGGAACTGGTCCATCAATTCGCGGAGCGCGTTGCCTTCGAGCCCTTCGACCGAGGCCGTCACCAGCGTGTGGCCGTTCACCTGCTCGACGCTCTCCGCCGCGCCGCCGCCGGAGGCGGCCTTCAGCTTCGTCTCCTTCAGCTCCCGCTCCAGCTGCGAGATCCGCGCGTCCTTGGACGCGAGGATCTCGCCCAGCACCTCGCGCGAGGCGTTGGCCCGGCGGCTGAGGGCCGTGAGCTGGGCTTCGTCCTTCTGGAACCATTCCAGCGCAGCCGCGCCGGCCACGGCTTCGAGGCGGCGCACGCCGCTGGCCACAGCGGATTCGGAGACCACCTTCACGAGGCCGATCTCGCCGGTATTCGACACATGGGTGCCGCCGCACAATTCGACAGAGAAGCCAGGCACGGCCATGACGCGCACGCGCTCGCCGTACTTCTCGCCGAAGAGGGCCATGGCGCCCGCGGAGAGGGCCTCGTCGATGGCCATCTCGTTGGTCTCAGTGCGCGTGGCGTGCAGCGTCTGCTCGTTCACGAGCCGCTCGATCTCCGCGAGCTGCTCCGGCTCGATGGGCGCGAAGTGGGTGAAGTCGAAGCGGAGGCGGTCCGCGTCCACCACGCTGCCCGCCTGCTTCACATGGGTGCCCAGCACCTCGCGCAGGGCCGCGTGCAGCAGGTGCGTGCCCGTGTGGTGGGCGCGGATGCGCGCCCGGCGCTCGGCGTCCACGGCCGCGTGGACGGCCATGCCTTCCTTCAGCTCCCCGCTCACGCGTAGCTTGTGCAGGGAGCGCTTCGACGCGGGGGCCGTGGTGTCCAGCACCTCCGCGGCGCCGCCCTCGAAGGCGAGGCGGCCCGTGTCCCCCACCTGGCCGCCGCCCATGGCGTAGAAGGGCGTATGGTCCAGCAGGACGGACCCTTCGCCGCTGAGGGCGGCCACGCGTTTATTGGAAGCGTCGAAGAGCGCCAGCACCTTGGCGTCGGCCTCGGTCGCCTGATAGCCGAGGAATTCGGTGGCGGGCAATTCGGCGAGCACGGCGAAGTCGCCGCTGAGGCGCTGGTCGTGGGCCTTCATGGCCGCGCGGCCCTTGGCCTTCTGTTCCGCGAGGGCGGCCTGGAAGCCTTCGAGGTCGCAGGCGAGGCCGCGCTCCTTGGCCCAGTCCTCCACGAGGTCCACGGGGAAGCCGAAGGTGTCGTAGAGCTTGAAGATGTCCGCGCCGGAAACGCCCTTGCTGGTGTCGCAGCTCTCGAGCTGCTTGAGGCCGGCGTTGAGCGTCACGCTGAACTGCTGCTCCTCGCGGGCCAGCACCTTCTGGATGCGGCCCAGCTCCGGCGCCAGCTCGGGATAGGCGTCGCCCATGGCCGCCACCACCGCGGGCGCGAGGTGGGCGAAGAAGTGGGTCTCGATGCCCAGCTTCTTCCCGAAGCGCAAGGCCCGGCGCACGATCTTGCGCAGCACGTAGCCGCGGCCTTCGTTGCTGGGGACGACGCCGTCGAAGGTCATGAAGGTGGCCGCGCGGATGTGGTCGGCGATGACCTGGGAGGCCGTCCGGTTCGTGTGTTCGGCGCGATCCTCCGGTTTCACCTTGGCCACGGCCCAGATGGCTTCGAAGATCGGCGCGAAGAGGTCGATCTCGTAGTTGCTGTCCACGCCCTGGAGGACGGAGGCCGTGCGCTCCAGGCCCATGCCGGTGTCGATGCTGGGCTTGGGCAGGGGCGTGAGCTGGCCCTTGGCGTCACGCTCGTACTGCATGAAGACGAGGTTCCAGATCTCCATGACCCGGTCGCCCTCTCCGTTGGGTTTGTCGTCGCCGGGCACCTGGGCGCCGCGGTCGTAGAAGATCTCCGAGCAGGGGCCGCAGGGACCCGTGTCGCCCATCTGCCAGAAGTTGTCCTTCTTGCCGAAGCGCAGGATGCGGTCCGGCGCCACGCCCGCCGCCTTCCACAGCTCCTCGGCCTCGGTGTCCGCGGGCACGCCGTCGGCGCCTTCGAAGACCGTGATCCAAAGGCGGCTCGGATCCAGCTTCAGATCGTTCACGACGAAGTCCCAGGCGAAGCGGATGGCATCGGCCTTGAAGTAATCGCCGAACGAGAAGTTGCCGAGCATCTCGAAGAAGGTGTGGTGCCGCGCCGTGAAGCCCACATTGTCGAGGTCGTTGTGCTTGCCGCCCGCCCGCAGGCACTTCTGCGAAGTCGTCGCCCGGGTGTAGTCGCGCTTCTCCTTGCCGAGGAAGACATCCTTGAACTGGATCATCCCCGAGTTCGTCCACATCACCGTCGGGTCGTCCGCCGGCCCCACGACGGAAGACGAAGCCACTTTGCGATGGCCGTTCTTCTCGAAGTAATCGAGGAAGCGCTGGCGGAGTTCGGAAGTCTTCATCGAAGGTCCTGAAAGGCATAACGCGAAGCCGCAAAGGCGCGAAGTCGCTGGTCATTCGTGAATTGGCGCCTTGGCGTCTTAGCGCCTTGGCGTTGTGCAGGTGCTCAGTGCCGGAAGT